>NZ_JBFSPI010000043.1:0-40596 GCF_041464685.1 Vibrio sp. 10N.237.312.B06 | reverse complement strand
GAAGTACATCGAGCGTTTTAGTCAATCAAGTGTCAACCCATATCAGGACGGGTCACGTTCATTAATTAGAAATTTAAGCTGATTACTCTTAACTAACTCACCCGATTTAGAACCGCTCTGAGTTTTAGTGGCTTCACAGGTTTAGCAATAAAGCTAAAGCTGTTAGCCTTTATCGCTGCCAACATGTCATCGGTTCTATCTGCACTGATGATGACACCTTCAAAAGAATCTCCAAGGCGCAAACGACACTGCTGCAATACTTCGAGCCCCGTTCGGCCATTATCGAGGCGATAATCAGAGAAAATCACATCCGGCTGCCAATCATCATCGAGACACTTCAAACTTTCGACTAAGTCGACGGCGGTCTTAACCTCACAGCCCCAACGACCAATCAAGTTCTCCATGCCGACTAAAATCTCGCGCTCATTGTCGACACACAGTATTTTCAGGTGCTCGATGTCGCTTGTCGCCATTGGCGTCGAAGCTTGTACAACCGGAGCCACCTGCTCTGCTCTCGCTAAGGTGATGGAAAAGACGCTGCCTTCTCCCGGCCATGAACGCATCGATATTTGATGACCAAGCACATGAGCAATCCCTTTCGAAATCGCCAACCCTAATCCTAACCCCTGATCGGCTCGTACTTGGCTACCACGCGTAAACTCTTCGAAGATCTCTTGTTGCTTGTCTTCATCAATACCGGTTCCGTTATCCCACACATCAACGCGTACTTGACCATTGACTCGTCTCGCACCGAGTACCACTTTTCCTTCAGGGTTATAGCGAAACGCATTCGTTAAAAAGTTCTGAATCACTCGTCTTAATAACTTAGGGTCAGAGTGAATAAACAGTGACGATGGGATCATCTGGAATTGGATCTTCTGTTGCGTTGCTAAAGCACTAAATTCCGCATTCAAGTTGGTCAGCACATCATGCACGGCAATCGCGTGAATGTTGGTTTCTAATTTTCCTGACTCCAATCGCGAGATATCAAGCAGGTCGCCAATCAGATCTTCAGCCGCACCAAGCGCACTTTCGATATGAGAAGAAAGCTGCTTCTCCTCTTGTTCTTTTGCCACCTCAGACAATGACGAAGCAAATAGACGCGCGGCATTGAGCGGCTGCATCAAATCATGACTCACCGCAGCTAAGAATCGACTCTTAGATTGAGATTCTTGATCCGAAATTTGAGTGGCTTTAACTAAACGTTGGTTAAGCTTTTCGAGCTCTTGAGTTCGCTCATGAACTCTCGACTCCAAGCTTTCATTGGCATCTTTCAGCGCTTGTTCTGCTTGTCGGAATACCGTGATGTCGGTAAAGCTCATGACGAAGCCACCACTTGGCATTGGGTTACCTTGCACCTCAATCACTCGACCATCAGGACGAATACGAGATGAGGTGTGTCGCGTGCCTTGCTCAAGGTGATAAACACGGCGTCGAACGTGATCTTCTGGGTCGCCTGGGCCACATAAACCTTGCTCAGCATTGTGACGAATTACATCTGAAATGGGTCGACCCACCTGAATCAAGCCTGCAGGGAACTCAAACAGTTCTAAGTAACGTTGATTCCACGCCACCAGCCTCATTTGTTTGTCAATTACTGCAATGCCTTGACCAATATGTTCAATCGCACCTTGCAGTAAACCACGGCTGAAATCGTACAGTTCAGAGGCTTCATCAACGATGGTCGCAACTTCTTCAAGCTGCATATTTCTGCCCTGCAAGGCCGAAGTAAGTACTAACTTAGCGGAAGATGCACCGAATACACCAGCGAGCACACGTTCTGCATGTCGAATCAGGCTTGCGGGCGCTTGTTGGTTAGGAAGTAGCGGCTGCCCGTGCTGTTGCCAATAACTCTGTAAGGCACTTTTCGCACGCTTGCGCCCCACAAAACGAGACGCTAGCATCTCTAATTCAGCGACCGTCACACGGCTCTGATAGAGGCTGATGTTCTCATTTTCTGGTAATGGTGTGCCAATAAAAGCAGCCGATTGTAAACGCTCACTTAGGCTTGGTCTGGTCACCATCGAAACCACGGCATAACACAAAGTATTCAGCAAAATACTCAGCACAATCCCCCAGTTTGAACTGCTGATCTCCCAACTGTTGAGCAACTCTGGTGGCGTGATAATCCACAGTAAAAGGTTACTTTCACTATCGCCCGCCAGCATACTGGTTTGGCTCATCAGGGTGATCAGCCAAATCAACGAGCCCACCATTAAGCCGACATAAACCCCCTTCCGGTTGCCCGGACGCCAGTACAAACCACCAATAAGTGCTGGCGCGAATTGAGCAATCGCCGCAAAGGAAAGAAAGCCAATCGCCGACAGTGAGTGAATGGTATCGAGCGCTTGATAGAACAGCCAAGCACCAAGTAACAGCAGTAAAATCAACCCGCGTCGAATCACCAGCAACATGCCAGAAAAATGTCGATGGGTTCTTTGAGTTAGACGCATACGGCGCAGCAGCAATGGCATTACTAAATCATTCGATACCATGATCGCTAATGCGATGGTCGAGACAATCACCATGCCACTCGCCGCCGAAGTACCTCCGAGGAAAGCTAACAAAGCAATGTGATTCGCACCTTCTGCCATTGGTACACTGATCACGTAAGTATCAGCCGGCATGTCGGTGAGCAGCCCTTGTCCTGCCCAAGCAATTGGCAGCACAAACAGGCCCATCAAAATCAGATAAAGTGGAAACAACCAGCGAGCGGTATGCAAATCTTGAGGACGTTCGTTCTCAACCACCATGGTGTGGAATTGGCGGGGCAGACAGACAATCGCCAACATGGTCAAAACGGTGTGAATAATTAAGGTCGGAATATTAGGCGATTCGTAGGTAGAAGCAGCCACATCAAACAAGTCAATTTTGTCACTGCTCATCGCCAGATAGATAATAAATAGGCCAACAATCAGGAATGCCGCTAGCTTAACAATTGACTCAAACGCCACCGCCATCATCATGCCACGGTGATGCTCTGTGTTATCGATATGCCGAGTACCAAACAGCATGGTAAAAATGGCCAAAGCACCGACCACAAACCAAGACACGTGATAATCCTGATAGCCGAAATCAGACGCTAGGTTTGGCGCAACAATATCTAGCCCCATGGTGATACCACGCAGCTGTAGCGCGATATAAGGAAGAATACCGACCACGGCAATCACGGTGACGGCAACAGCCAAGCCCTGAGATTTTCCATAACGAGCCGCGATAAAATCGGCAATTGAAGTGATGTGTTCACGCTTTGCAATCAGGATCAACCGCGCCAAGATCCGCCACCCGAGTGTAAAGACCAGAATGGGGGCGAGGTAGATGGGTAAAAAGGACCATGGGTTATTGCTCGCCTGTCCGACCGTTCCATAGAAAGTCCAAGAGGTACAATACACTGCAATCGAAAGACTATAGATCCATGGGCGCCAACGCGATAGCCAACGAACCTGCCTGTCTCCATACCAAGCGATCAGAAATAACACGCCCAAATAGGCTAAAGAGACTGGAATTACTATCCATCCTTGCATTAAAAACCCTTTTTCATCCATAAAAAAACCTCTCCATAAGGGAGAGGTTTCATTTAACTAAGGATGGGTCATTAACTCAATCGAATCGCTTAAATTCTGTGCTTCAGACTCTAATTATCAGCATTTGCTGTTAGATTCTAATTGTTCCGTACCTGATTGATTAATCTCAACCACTGAACTTCTCTCGTCCAACTTAATGAACAGAGCAAGAGCCCCCATCGCGGCCATACCCCAGAAGATGTTTGCCCCCCAAAGCTCATAGCCCCAACCACTTAAGGTCGTCATTAGTGCGATAACAGCCCCCAATGGGATCGCGTTATACAGAGCTTGCAGCGCGACCATTTTATTCTGTTCTTCTGATTGAATGTATTGAATGGCTGCGATGTGCGCCATAGCAAACGTCACACCATGCAGCATTTGCACCATAACCAAGGCGAAAATCGCCGTTGTTGATGCGGTAATCCCCCAACGAGCCATCACACCGATTGCAGCTACCACGAATAGAGTACGCATTGACCAGCCAGAGAATAAGCGCTTACTGAGAGCAAACACAGCCACCTCAGCAACAACGCCTAGGCTCCATAAATAACCAATAATCGCTTCTGAGTGACCGGCTTCTTTCCAGTAAATCGCACTAAAACTGTAGTAAGCCGCATGGCTACCTTGCAGCAACGCCATCAAGGCCAAAAATTTAACCACAGACGACTCACGCAGTAACTCACCTAATTTTGGTCGCACTGCTTGTTTCTCAGATTGCGTTACTGGCATCACGTTAGGGTTTCTCATCGCCAACACTAACGACAACAGCACACCAACAAGCGCTGTATACAAAATCATATCAGTGCCGAACTGTGCGACTAAATAACCCACCACGGTTGAACCCGCAATAAAAGCAATCGAACCCCATAAACGAGTGCGTCCATAGTCAAGCATCTTAAGACGACTGTAATGGTTAGCCATTGCGTCAGAAAGAGGGATAACCGGCCCACAACACAGGTTAAACAATACTGTTGCCAACAGCATCAATAGAAAACTGCCTCCAGTAAAGAAGTGGAAACCAACAAATAACAAGGAGGCGAAGCTCAACCAGCGCAGAGCGGGCAAAAGATTCTCTACGTTATGGATGCGCGGCGTAATCACAAGGTTAGCAACACAGCGAGTCGCAAAACCAATACCAATCAATACACCGATGTCCCCTGCAGAAACGCCTTGGTCTTCAAACCACAACGCCCAAAATGGCAAGTACACACCATACGCAAAAAAGAAACCAAGAAAATACTGAGATATCCATCCGTAAGGAGAGGGGCTAAACATAAATAACCTATAAAGTGTGCGGAAAAAGGCGGCTCCAATTATGCCTATCTAGAGTAGGATGAAAAAGGGAATTATTACTGGGATAGCATTCCTATATTCAATTAGCCTAGATATCACTTATCACCAAGCTATATCACGTTCATCGATATCTAGTCTGCATTTAGACTAAAGTCGTCTGGAGCTTCGCTGGTATTTTGTCAGACTGATTAAAGACTCCCACTTCTTGTGATGCTTATGCCTGAAAAATTTAATATGCAGCACCCACCCTTCGATAGCCTGTCCGATACGGAACAATTGAAGCTTCGCTCTTCATTAGACGTGGTGTATTACCGCTCTCAAGAAGTGATACTGGAAGCAGATAGGCCGAGCAGACACCTGCATATCCTGATCAAAGGAGCCGTTGAAGAGCGCGCGAGCAGTGATGGTGAGATTTACGCACATTACGCCAATGACGATATTTTTGATGTGCGCAGCCAGTTTGAACCTCACACCAAACATCAATATATCGCACTCGAAGACACCTTAAGCTACCTACTGCCTACCGATGTTTTTCTCGATCTTTATCACGCCAATGGTCAATTTGCCGCCTACTTTGATAGTAACCTGTCGACACGGAAAGCTCTGATTGAGGCCGCTCAGCAGCAACAAAACCTTGCCGAGTTTATATTGACCAAAGTGGATGACTCTATCTATCACCCACCACTGATTCTTGAGCCAGGGCAACCCATCAACCAAGTAACTCAAATCCTAAAAGAGCAAGGCTTAGACTCGGCGCTGGTGCATTTAGACGACAAAGGCATAAAAGATTTTGGTTCAGGCTCCTTACCGTATGGGATTGTCACACGAACCAATTTATTGCACGCTGTAATGCTCGATAACTTCCCACAGGACGCGCCCGTCGGCGAGATTGCAACATTTCCAGTGATGCACGTAAACCAAGGGGATTTCTTATTTAATGCCATGATTACCATGACCAGAAACCGGGTAAAAAGGTTGATGGTTTGTGACGGTCTAAATGCTGTAGGCATGGTGGATATGACACAAATCCTCAGTGCATTCTCCACTCACTCTCACGTGCTCACTTTGCGTATTGCGCGCTCCACCAGCATTGAAGAGCTCGCATTAGCCTCCAACAAACAACGTCAACTGGTCGAAAGCCTACTCAGTAACGGCATTCGCACGCGCTTCATCATGGAGCTAATTTCAGCTGTTAATGAACAGATAATAGAGAAAGCGTTTGAGTTGGTTATCCCACCCGCACTGCATAATCATTGCTGCCTCATCGTGTTGGGTTCCGAAGGCCGTGGAGAACAAATCCTCAAAACCGATCAAGACAACGCGCTAATAATTCAAGATGGCTTGGAGTGGCACCAATGCCAGAACGCCATGAACGACCTCACTCATACATTGCAGCAATTGGGCTATCCACTCTGTCCGGGCAACGTGATGGTCAACAACCCCAAATGGGTGCATTCAGAACAAGAGTGGAAACAAACCCTCACCCGTTGGGTAAAAAAAGCCACGCCAGATACCGTGATGGATATCGCGATCATGGCGGATGCACACGCCGTTGCGGGCAATAGAGAGTTATTAAAACCCGTAAAGCAGCACCTAAGTGATTTGATGCTCGGACAAGAATTGATTCTGACTGAATTCTGCCGACCGGCTCTGAACTTCTCAGTACCCCTCACCCTGTTTGGCAATGTTAAACAATCCAAGTCAGGGCTCGATATCAAACAAGGCGGTATTTTCCCTATCGTGCATGGTGTGAGGGCACTCTGTCTTGAGCATGGTGTCACGGTAAACAACACCTTCGAACGCATTGAACAGTTGGTCTGTAAGAAAGTGCTTGAGCAAAGTACCGCCGATAACCTTAGTGAAGCACTCAAACAGTTCTTTAAGTGGCGCTTAGCCCAAAGACTTTCTCAGCAGCACAGTAGCAACAAGATTAACGTCAAATTGATGGAGCGAGCAGACAGAGACCTGCTTCGCCATAGCTTGCATGTGGTCAAAAAATTCAAGCAATGGCTTGGCTACCACTATCAGATACGGGATTAGGCGATTGAACGATGAATAGATTGGTTCGTTATTACTGGCATCATAAACTCAAAGGCTCTACTTATCAGCCTCTGTTTACTGCGCCTGCTAATCACGAATACGTATCTCTCGATTGTGAAACCACCAGCCTCGACCCCAATCAGGCAGAATTAGTCACCATTGCCGCAACCAAGATCATCGGCAACCGAATCATTACCAGCCAACCTTTTGAAGTCCGATTGCGCGCCCCTCAATCGCTCGATTGCAATTCAATAAAAATCCACCGTATTCGCCATCAAGATCTAAAGCACGGCATCGAAGAAAAACAGGCTTTAATCGAGCTACTGAACTTCATTGGAAATCGTCCTTTAGTCGGCTATCACATCCGCTATGATAAAAAAATCCTCGATCGCGCCAGTTTAAAACAGCTTGGATTTCCACTGCCTAACCGATTAGTCGAAGTAAGCCAACTTTATCAAGACAAGCTCGAAAGGCAGCTGCCCAATGCCTATTTTGATCTCAGTATGGACGCCATCTGTCGCCAGCTCGATTTACCTATCCCCGTCAATAAACATGATGCATTACAAGACGCTATCTCCGCCGCCCTGATCTTTGTTCGCCTGAAACATGGTGATCTGCCCCGTTTCAACTCTTCTTATTCTTAATTCAACCACTGGCGCTTCACATAGAGAGCAACATCTCAAAAATGAACTTAACTCGCTATTTTGTAAGTGAAAAGCACCGTCTCATCCTAAAGTCTAATTGTGGAAATCGCCGTCCTAGTCGAGAGTGATAACACAAAGATGGTTCTGTAATAGACCTAGAAACTGAACACAAAGGAAGTTGCCAGTTCATTAGGAATGTAGGCACAAGGAGAGATGCAATGAGTGAAGCCCACGTTTATCCGGTAAAAGAAAATATTAAATCAACCACACACGCGGATAATGACACTTACCTAGCCATGTACCAGCAATCTGTTTCTGACCCTGAAGGCTTTTGGGGTGAACACGGAAAAATCGTTGATTGGATTAAACCTTTCACACAGGTAAAAAATACCTCTTTCGACCCTGGCCACATTGATATTCGCTGGTTTGAAGATGGCACGCTTAACGTTTCGGCTAACTGTATCGACCGCCACCTTGCTGAACGCGGCGATGAAGTCGCTATTATCTGGGAAGGCGATGACCCGGCAGATGACAAAACTCTAACTTTTAATGAACTACACAAAGAAGTGTGCCTGTTTTCGAATGCTCTGAAAGAGCAAGGCGTGCGCAAAGGCGATGTGGTTTGTTTATACATGCCAATGGTTCCTGAAGCTGCAGTAGCCATGCTGGCGTGTACCCGTATAGGTGCGGTTCACACAGTAGTATTTGGTGGTTTCTCACCAGAAGCACTGTCTGGTCGTATTATCGATTCAAATTCTAAAGTCGTTATCACTGCCGATGAAGGCGTGCGTGGCGGCCGTGCTGTTCCACTGAAGAAAAATGTCGATGAAGCACTGACGAATCCTGAAGTGAAGAACATCGAAAAGGTTGTAGTATTCAAACGTACTGGCGGCGATGTTGCATGGCACGAACACCGCGATGTGTGGTGGCACGATGCTATTGCTAATGTATCTGCAGATTGTCCTCCAGAAGAGATGAACGCAGAAGACCCACTATTCATCCTTTATACGTCAGGCTCAACAGGCAAACCTAAGGGTGTTATGCACACCACCGGTGGTTACCTTGTTTATGCAGCAATGACCTTCAAATACGTATTCGATTACCAAGAAGGCGAAACTTTCTGGTGTACAGCCGATGTGGGTTGGATTACCGGTCACACATACCTTGTTTACGGACCGCTTGCCAATGGTGCAAAAACCATTCTGTTTGAAGGCGTGCCGAACTACCCGAACACAAGCCGCATGAGTGAAGTGGTCGATAAGCACCAAGTTAATATTCTTTATACGGCGCCAACAGCTATTCGTGCATTGATGGCGAAAGGCAATGAAGCCGTTGAAGGCACGTCTCGTGACAGCCTAAGAATCATGGGCTCAGTGGGTGAACCTATCAACCCAGAGGCGTGGGAGTGGTACTACAAAACAATCGGTAATGAGCAGTCTCCAATTGTTGATACATGGTGGCAAACAGAAACGGGCGGAATCTTGATTGCACCGCTACCAGGCGCAACAGACCTAAAACCGGGTTCAGCGACGCGTCCATTCTTCGGTGTACAACCCGCGCTGGTTGATAACATGGGTAACATTATTGAGGGTGCAACAGACGGCAACCTAGTGATTCTTGACTCTTGGCCAGGCCAGATGCGTACCGTTCATGGCGATCATGACCGTTTCGAACAGACTTACTTCTCGACCTTTAAAGGCATGTACTTCACCAGTGATGGTGCTCGTCGTGATGAAGACGGTTACTACTGGATTACTGGCCGTGTTGATGACGTTCTGAACGTATCAGGTCACCGTATGGGTACCGCTGAGATTGAATCGGCTCTAGTCGCATTTGATAAGATCGCAGAGGCTGCGATTGTAGGTATCCCTCATGATATTAAAGGCCAAGCGATTTACGCTTACATCACGTTGAATGATGGTGAATTCCCGACCGCAGAGCTTCATAAAGAAGTGAAAGACTGGGTACGCAAAGAGATAGGCCCAATCGCAACGCCAGATGTACTGCACTGGACCGACTCATTACCAAAAACTCGTTCAGGTAAAATCATGCGTCGTATCCTGCGTAAGATTGCCACTGGCGATACTGGCAACCTAGGCGATACGTCGACACTCGCAGACCCAAGCGTGGTCGATAAGCTGATTGCAGAGAAAGCGGAACTGGCATAAGCAACCCGTCACATTACGTAATTACTGTTTAAAACAACTCCTTTCTAAACCGTCACCTATGTGGCGGTTTTTTTATGGCTGATCTTGATCTCAAATATCCTCGACAAAATTAAGGCTAAGGCGCTTTTTTGTTAAGTTGGTAACAATCTCACACTCTCTCAATAGGAGATTAGACCAGTAAATTGCTGCGATTTGCGCTGAATTAGCTATAATCTGGTTCTAATTTTTAAATTTGGGTTTTTCTTACTGGAAATTATCCCCAAATTTTCAATAAAATGGCAACATTCACGTTCGTAAACACGATAAAGGAAGATACCCCCACAATGTCTACAAAGTTTCGCATTCTAGTTTTAAATGGACCAAACCTTAATCTGTTAGGCCTTAGAGAACCTGCACACTACGGTTCTCAAACACTTGACCAGATTATTAGCTCATTGACCGAGCAAGCGAAAACACACGATGTTGAGCTATCTCACTTACAGTCAAATCGTGAGTATGAGCTGATTGAAGCTATCCATAGTGCTTATCAAAATGTTGATTTCATTATTATCAACCCAGCGGCCTTTACACATACCAGTGTGGCGTTGCGTGATGCACTACTTGGTGTTGCTATCCCATTTATTGAGGTTCACCTATCGAATGTTCACGCACGTGAACCATTCCGTCACCACTCTTACCTGTCTGATAAAGCAGAAGGTGTGATTTGTGGCTTAGGTGCCCAAGGTTATCAATTTGCTTTGACAGCTGCGCTCAACAAGCTCAACGCAAAGTAAATAAAAACAACGAACTATTACTAACCTACTCAGTCAAAGAGTAAGTTCAATCAACAGATAAAGAGAAAGAAACAATGGATATTCGCAAAATCAAGAAGCTAATCGAATTGGTTGAAGAGTCTGGTATTTCTGAGCTAGAGATCTCTGAAGGTGAAGAGTCAGTACGAATCAGTCGTAACAGCCCTGTATCTGCAGCGCCTATTCAATATGCAGCAGCTCCAGCTCCTGTAGCGGCAGCAGCACCTGCGGCGGCACCTGTAGCGGCAGCTCCTGCGGTTCCTGCTGGTCACCAAGTTCTTTCTCCAATGGTTGGTACTTTCTACGGCGCTCCAAGCCCAGATGCAAAACCGTTCGTTAAAGTGGGTCAATCTGTAACTGCTGGCGAAACACTATGTATCGTTGAAGCTATGAAAATGATGAACCAAATCGAAGCTGATAAATCTGGTGTTGTAACGGCTATCCTAGTTGAAGACGGTCAACCAGTAGAATTCGACCAAGCTCTAGTAATTATCGAATAATAGAGAGCACTCATTATGTTAGATAAATTAGTAATCGCGAACCGTGGTGAAATTGCACTGCGTATTCTGCGAGCATGTAAAGAGCTTGGCATCAAAACGGTAGCAGTTCACTCAACCGCTGACCGCGATCTTAAGCACGTACTGCTTGCTGACGAAACAATTTGTATCGGTCCAGCTCGTGGTATCGATAGCTACCTGAACATCCCTCGTATCATCAGCGCTGCTGAAGTAACGGGTGCAGTTGCTATTCACCCAGGCTACGGCTTCCTATCTGAAAATGCAGACTTTGCAGAACAGGTAGAGCGCAGTGGTTTTATCTTCGTTGGCCCTAAAGCTGAAACCATTCGCATGATGGGTGACAAAGTGTCAGCTATCACGTCAATGAAAAAAGCGGGTGTACCTTGTGTACCAGGTTCTGACGGCCCTCTTGACGACGACGAAGCGAAAAACAAAGCGCACGCTAAGCGCATTGGTTTCCCTGTAATCATCAAGGCTTCTGGCGGCGGCGGCGGTCGTGGTATGCGTGTTGTTCGTACTGAAAAAGAACTAACAGAAGCTATCGCAATGACTCGTGCTGAAGCAAAAGCATGTTTCAATAACGACATGGTTTACATGGAAAAATTCCTAGAAAACCCACGTCACATTGAAGTACAAGTGCTTGCAGATGGTCAAGGTAATGCTATCCACCTAGGTGAGCGTGACTGTTCAATGCAGCGTCGTCACCAGAAAGTTGTGGAAGAAGCACCAGCACCAGGTATCACTGAAGAAATGCGTAAATACATCGGCGACCGTTGTACTCGTGCATGTCTTGAGATTGGTTACCGCGGCGCAGGTACATTTGAATTCTTATACGAGAACGGTGAGTTCTACTTCATCGAAATGAACACTCGTATCCAGGTTGAGCACACGATTACTGAAATGGTAACGGGTATCGATCTAGTGAAAGAGCAACTTCGCATTGCTGCTGGTCAGCCTCTATCATTCACACAGGATGATATTAAGCTGCGCGGCCACTCAATCGAATGTCGTATCAATGCAGAAGATCCCGTTCGTTTCCTACCCTCTCCGGGTAAGATCACGCGTTTCCATGCTCCAGGTGGTATGGGCGTACGTTGGGAGTCTCACATCTACACGGGTTACACAGTGCCACCACACTACGATTCAATGATTGGTAAGCTGATCACTTACGGTGAGAACCGTGATGTTGCTATCGCTCGTATGAAGAACGCATTGGGTGAAATGATTGTTGAAGGTATTAACGTTAATACTGAGCTTCAACTGTCTATTATGAACGACGAAAACTTCCAACACGGTGGGGCAAACATCCACTACCTTGAGAAGAAGCTTGGTCTACAATAGACGCTAGCCTTCCGTAATTCGTTCTCTGTAGAACAGTAATAAATGCTCACTTCGGTGAGCATTTTTGTTTGTAAATACTCGCAATAATCAATTCATCATCCCCATTATATTCCGTGGGGTTTTGGTGAATTTGCTCATATTTTCTGCTAGA
Source organism: Vibrio sp. 10N.237.312.B06 (assembly GCF_041464685.1). Lineage (NCBI taxonomy): Bacteria > Pseudomonadati > Pseudomonadota > Gammaproteobacteria > Vibrionales > Vibrionaceae > Vibrio > Vibrio sp. 10N.237.312.B06. Next base: position 28,087 of record NZ_JBFSPI010000043.1, on the reverse strand, counting down.
CTCGCCATCCAATTTTTCTCATATAGAAGATGCAGCCATGCCTTGGATTCAAATCAAGCTTAATGCTACCAATGAAAATGCCGAACAAATCGGCGACATGTTAATGGAAGAGACTGGTGCTCTTTCTGTAACTTTCCTGGATGCACAAGATACCCCTGTATTTGAGCCTCTGCCGGGCGAAACTCGCCTTTGGGGTGATACTGACATTCTCGCGCTTTACGACGCTGAGACTGACACTGGTGTCGTTCTAGCGCAGATTAAAGCAAGCAACATGTTCCCTGCAGACTTTGCTCACAAAGTAGAGCAAATTGAAGACAAGGATTGGGAACGTGAATGGATGGACAACTTCCACCCAATGAAGTTTGGTGAGCGTTTATGGATCTGTCCTAGCTGGCGCGATATCCCTGAACCTGACGCTGTAAACGTAATGCTGGATCCCGGTCTTGCATTCGGTACCGGTACTCACCCAACAACAGCATTGTGTCTTGAGTGGCTTGAAGGCCTAGACCTGACAGGTAAAACCGTGATCGATTTCGGTTGTGGTTCTGGCATTCTTGCGATCGCTGCGATCAAACTTGGCGCGGCAAAAGTTGTCGGGATCGACATTGATCCTCAAGCTCTGCTTGCATCAAAAGACAATGCACAACGCAATGGTGTTGCTGAGCAACTAGAGGTGTTCTTGCCACAAGATCAACCGGAAGGTTTGCTCGCTGACGTTGTTGTTGCCAACATTCTTGCCGGTCCATTACGCGACCTTTCTGGCATCATTAAAGGTCTAGTAAAGCCAAATGGTGTACTAGCAATGTCGGGTGTTTTAGATACACAAGCGGAAGATGTTGCAACTTATTATCGTGATGAGCTTCACATTGATCCAATCATTGAACAACAAGAATGGTGTCGAATCTCTGGTCGCAAGCAAGGCTAGGTAAGACTTTGGGCGCTAATTGACTGAAATTTAAACGAATTACAAAAACAAATTGTAAATGCTCAAATATTAGTCTTTTCACGCAGCGAAAAAATGCGTAAAATGCGCGCCCTTGCTGGTACAGAACTGTGATGACATTTTTGAAAATCGGAAATTATCAACTTAAGAACAATCTAATCGTCGCTCCTATGGCTGGCGTAACGGATAGACCATTCCGTGAGTTGTGTCTTCGTTACGGTGCGGGGATGGCAGTCAGTGAAATGATGTCCTCCAATCCGAAAGTTTGGAAAACGTCAAAATCTCAGCAGCGTATGGTACATGAAGGCGAATCGGGCATTCGTTCAGTACAAATCGCTGGTGCAGATCCACAGCTTATGGCCGAGGCTGCTCAATTCAATGTTGCTAACGGTGCGCAAATCATCGATATCAATATGGGTTGCCCAGCCAAAAAAGTGAATAAGAAGCTTGCGGGCTCAGCCCTACTTCAGCATCCAGAACTCATTGAAGATATTCTGAAGGCTGTCGTAAATGCTGTCGACGTTCCAGTAACGTTGAAAACGCGCACAGGCTGGGATACAGACAATAGAAACTGTGTCCAAATCGCGAAAATAGCCGAAGACTGCGGCATACAAGCTCTTGCCCTTCACGGGAGAACTCGCGCTTGTATGTACAAAGGTGAGGCAGAATACAAACACATTAAAGCAGCGAAACAAGCAGTATCTATTCCGGTTATCGCTAACGGTGATATCGATAGTCCGGAAAAAGCGAAGTTTGTGCTGGAGTACACCGGCGCTGATGCTTTAATGATAGGTCGACCTGCCCAAGGACGTCCTTGGATTTTTAACGAAATCCTACACTATTTGGAAAACGGCACCACGATGGACCCACTCCCGATTTCGGAAGTGAAAGACATCATGCTTGGTCATGTGCTCGCTCTACATGAATTTTATGGAGAGTTTTTAGGCCCTCGCATCGCTCGTAAGCATGTGGGTTGGTATCTAAAAGAGCATGAACAAGCGAGTGAGTTTCGCCGTACCTTCAACGCATTCGAAGCAGGTGATCTGCAGCTTGAAGCGCTAGAAGGTTTTTTTGATAACGTTGCACCATAATTACGAGAAGAGCTAGACCGAATATGTTCGAACAAAATCTGACTTCAGAAGCATTGACAGTAACTACAGTTACATCACAAGACCAAATCACGCAGAAGCCACTACGTGACTCAGTTAAAGCATCATTGAAAAATTACCTTGCTCAATTAAACGGTCAAGAAGTCAGCGAGTTATACGAATTAGTATTAGCTGAAGTTGAACAGCCACTACTAGACACTATCATGCAGTACACTCGCGGTAACCAAACTCGCGCAGCAACCATGATGGGTATTAACCGCGGTACTCTTCGCAAGAAACTTAAAAAATACGGCATGAACTAATCGTTCTTTCGTAATTTATTGAATTAGAAGCCGAGCTCTTTATTGAACTCGGCTTTTTTTTGTTTAGATGGCAACAAGCGAACAATTATCAATCAATTAATGAGATGTAACGATTGATAACGTAATCACTACCGATATAATGGCCCATTAATCTAATCGTCTGGAAGCTACATGCTTGATATGAAAAGGGAAGAATGGCTTAGCACACTGATCCGTGAACTGCCTGATCGTCATCTTCTGTTGGATACATCCGGACGTATTGTTGAAAACTTTGACAATCCAAATCACCACACAGTTTCAGAACTGTTGCCTCCCGCGGTTGAAAAGCAGCTGTTAGAGGCGGCAAAGCAAGCTTATTCCAGTCGCGAAATTCAATACATTCGATACTCTCTTGCGCCCTGTCAGCAACTTCAGCTTTCTATTGAACAACTTTTCGCTCAAGGGGAAGAATCTGCAGAATCAGACGATCGATATTTTGAATCGACATTAAAGCCATTGTACCTCTCGCCAGAAAAGCAATACGTGCTGTGGCAAGAGCGGGATATTACTAAAGCACAGCAACGTGAAGCTGAGCTGATAGAACTCGCTGAAATCGATGAGCTAACTGGGATTTTAAATAGACGTGCCTTTTTACTTGGGTTGGAAAGAGAGTTCAGTCAATCGCCTAAGCAAAGCTTAACGTGTTTGATGATAGACATAGACCACTTCAAAGAGATCAATGATCAAATTGGCCACCTTTCTGGTGATGAGGTAATCGTTCAAGTCGCGAGTTTATGCCAACAGTCAATAGACTGCGATGATTATCTAGGTCGCTTGGGTGGCGAAGAATTCGGTGTCATCCTCACACACACCAGTGCCATTGAAGCTTATTACGTTGCAGAGACGATTCGTAAAACGATTGAATCAACACCATGCACCGTAGACGGCCACATCATCTACCCAACAGTCAGCATCGGTGTTGCTGAATACACACCACATCTTAAAACCATAAAAGAACTATTGGCTCAAGCTGATAGAGCCATGTATTCTTCAAAGCAGACTGGCCGCAACCAAGTCACGCTTTACCATAATAACCTACCCACTTTAAAAATTGACGCTCAACTAAGAGCCAAAATACTGCAAGCTTCCTAGGGTTATTAACCGTAGTAAACCTCTCTCCCTAACGGGGACCTTCTCAGCTATTTACCATCAGCAGCACAGCATGAGCTTTGTTTATCTTCGCTCGCCAAAGCACCTAAGATAGAACAATGGCTCGCATCGTCATCTACATGACCGCAGCAAGCATCATTAATCTTCTTTAATGCCGTGCGTATTCTGCCAAGTTCACTGATTTTTTCATCAATAAGTGTCAGCTTTGCCGTTGTGATGGCTTTCACTTCTGAGCAACTGTGCTGCGTTGCTTCCAAGCGAATCTCGAGCAATTCCTTAATTTCATCTAAACTCAGCCCTAACGCTTTAGATTTAAGAATAAAGGTCACCTGTTTTTGATTGTTTTCATCATATAAGCGATATCCTGAGTCACTGCGACTGGCAGGAGCAATCAGGTTACTTTTTTCATAAAACCGCAAGGTATCGGCTGTCACACCGCATCTTTTCGCTAATTCACCGATCTGAAACATGTTTTTTCCTACTGTTCCGTCCATTCCACAATTAACCTTATCGTTACTTTTCAGGCTGAAATGGCACTTTTCATAATTAATTTTGAGATGCCAAACGATTGCGCGAGCTTTTTTGTAATAAATTAGTTAGAATCTGCGCCATCAAATTTGGAGTTGGTTATCTTATTGCTTAATCATAAGACAAACCCAAAAGGTCTTTACCAAAACTGGCCAATATTTTATCTCTTACTGGTATCTAAGATAATCCACGCTAAGAAGATAGAAACAAGTTCTTTTTTGGCAAATATCTTTATTTTAACCCCATGAATTTGAGGAAGATGGAAGCATGAATAACGCTCGTCCAATTCGCCGCGCTCTAATCAGCGTATCAGACAAAACTGGTATCGTTGAATTTGCACAAGCTCTTGCTAACCGTGGTGTAGATATCCTATCTACCGGTGGCACTGCTCGCCTGCTTGCTGAAAAAGGCATCTCTGTTACAGAAGTATCTGATTACACTGGTTTCCCAGAAATGATGGATGGCCGTGTTAAGACTCTGCACCCAAAAGTTCATGGTGGTGTTCTAGGCCGTCGTGGCCAAGATGATGACGTGATGGAAACTCACGGTATCAACCCTATCGATATGGTTGTTGTAAACCTATACCCATTCGCAGAAACCGTTGCTAAAGAAGGTTGTACCCTTGCTGACGCTGTTGAGAACATCGACATCGGCGGTCCTACAATGGTTCGCTCTGCAGCGAAAAACCACAAAGACGTAACTATCGTTGTTAACGCACACGACTACGAGCGCGTTGTTGCTGAAATGGACGCGAACGAGAAATCTCTAACGCTAGAGACTCGTTTCGACCTCGCTATCGCAGCATTCGAGCACACAGCTTCTTACGACGGCATGATCGCAAACTACTTCGGCACTATGGTTCCATCTTACGGTGCCTCTCTACTTGATGAAGAAGGAAAGAAGGCTGATGAAGAGTCTAAATTCCCTCGCACGTTCAACCAACAGTTCGAGAAGAAACAAGACATGCGCTACGGTGAGAACAGCCACCAAGCGGCAGCATTCTACGTTGAAGCGAACCCTGAAGAAGCGTCGGTTTCTACTGCTCGCCAAATCCAAGGTAAAGCGCTTTCTTACAACAACATCGCTGACACTGACGCAGCACTTGAGTGTGTGAAAGAGTTCGACCAGCCAGCATGTGTAATTGTTAAGCACGCTAACCCATGTGGTGTTGCACTAGGTGAAGACATCCTAGAAGCTTACGACCGTGCATTCAAAACAGACCCAACGTCTGCATTTGGCGGCATCATCGCTTTCAACCGTGAGCTAGACGCTGCAACAGCAACGGCTATCACTGAGCGTCAATTCGTTGAAGTTATCATTGCACCATCTGTTTCTGCGGAAGCAGTAGCAATCGTAGCGGCTAAGAAAAACCTTCGCCTGCTTGAGTGCGGTGAGTGGACAACTAAGACAACTGGTTTTGACGTGAAACGCGTTAACGGCGGTTTGCTAGTTCAAGACCGCGACCAAGGTATGGTTTCTGAAGATGACCTGAAAGTGGTTTCTAAGCGTCAGCCAACAGCTGAAGAATTGAAAGATGCTCTATTCTGCTGGAAAGTAGCGAAGTACGTTAAATCTAACGCTATCGTTTACTCGAAAGGCGACATGACTATTGGTGTAGGCGCAGGCCAAATGAGCCGCGTTTACTCTGCGAAAATCGCAGGTATCAAAGCGGCAGACGAAGGTCTACAGGTTGAAGGTTGCGTGATGGCATCAGATGCATTCTTCCCATTCCGTGACGGTATCGACGCGGCAGCAGAAGCGGGCATCAAGTGTGTTATCCAACCGGGCGGCTCTATGCGTGATGACGAAGTTATCGCAGCAGCAGACGAACACGGCATGGCGATGATCTTTACGGGCATGCGTCACTTCCGCCACTAATTTCCTCTTCGTATTTGGCACTGTGGCGTCGTTAGCTGCTTTCGCCCACCCCGGTCACATAGCGAGCTATGCTTCCGGGGATGGGCTCAATTGCTGCCTAGCCACATCACCAACTACTTTGAGCAAAACTTATAATTTTGTTTTTTAAATATTCCGATATTTGAAATACGTAGAGCAAGTCAGTGACTTTAGTTCAAGGAAAACACGCGGAGCTTATGACCATAAGTGAGCATGTTTGACACAGAAATAAAGGCTCTGAAGCAGCTATAAGGATTTTAAAACATGAATGTATTGATTATCGGTGCCGGCGGTCGTGAGCATGCACTTGGTTGGAAAGCGGCACAAAACCCAAATGTTGAAACAGTATTCATCGCTCCAGGTAACGCAGGTACTGCGCTTGAACCTAAACTTGAAAACGTAAACATCGGTGTTGAAGACATCGCTGGTTTAGTCGCGTTTGCTCAAGAAAAGAAAATCGAACTGACTATCGTGGGCCCTGAAGCACCATTGGTTATTGGTGTGGTTGATGCATTCCGCGAAGTGGGTCTACCAATCTTCGGCCCAACTCAAGCGGCAGCACAGCTTGAAGGCTCTAAAGCATTCACCAAAGACTTCCTAGCTCGTCACGATATCCCAACAGGTTACTACTCAAACTTCACTGAGATCGAGCCAGCTATCGCTTACGTTCGCGAGCAAGGTGCTCCAATCGTAGTAAAAGCTGACGGCCTTGCGGCGGGTAAAGGCGTTATCGTTGCGATGACACTTGAAGAAGCTGAAGACGCAATCAAAGACATGCTAGCGGGCAACGCATTTGGCGAAGCAGGCAGTCGCGTGGTTATCGAAGAGTTCCTTGAAGGCGAAGAAGCAAGCTTCATCGTAATGGTTGACGGTTCTAGCGTGCTTCCTATGGCCACCAGCCAAGATCACAAACGTGTTGGCGACAAAGACACTGGCCCTAATACTGGCGGCATGGGTGCTTACTCTCCAGCTCCAGTGGTAACTCCTGAAATCCATAACCGCATCCTTGAGGAAGTTATCTATCCAACGGTACGTGGTATGGACGCAGAAGGCGCACCTTACACTGGTTTCCTTTACGCAGGACTAATGATCGATGCTGACGGCACACCTAAGGTTATCGAATACAACTGCCGCTTTGGCGACCCTGAAACGCAACCTATCATGATGCGTATGGAGTCAGACCTTGTTGAACTTTGCCTAATGGCTATCGATGAGAAGCTAGACGAAGCAGAATCAAAGTGGGACCCACGCGCTTCTATCGGTGTTGTTCTTGCTGCTGGCGGTTACCCTGCTGACTACGCAAAAGGTGACGTTATTTCACTGCCAACCAGCGAAGTTGAAGGCCAAAAGGTTTTCCACGCGGGTACGACAAATAACGAAGCTGGCGACGTTGTGACAAACGGTGGCCGTGTACTTTGTGCAACGGCACTGGGTAATACGGTTTCTGAAGCTCAGGAGCGCGCTTACGCGTTGACGAAGCAAGTTAGCTGGAATGGTATGTTCCACCGCAATGACATCGGTTACCGTGCGATTGCGCGCGAGCAAGAACAGTAATCAGTCTACGACTCGCTTATGTTCGAATGACCGCAAGCAAGTAACAACAGAAAAGGCGCCTCGATTGGCGCCTTTTTTATTGCTTAATCTGTCCTGGGGTCTGTTCCTGTACACACAAATAAGCACTGACCTACAGCGGGTAAATTCTCTTAACCCTTTTAAATACGCTCTATTCTTTCAACAATGATGGTCTTGTAACACACTGATGGTTGTCATCTGCCAACATCAAAAATTCAGCAACAGATAGTTTTCTGAGAGACTCCTTGCCGACAAAAGCACCATAGCTCTCTACAGACGACAAACGGTTAATCACAAAATTAGGTAGTGTTTGATTAAATTCAATGTCAGAAAATTGCTTACCAGAGCAAGTCTGGAACGTTTTGCCATTCCAGTAACCCTGAACCAGTCTGAGCCCTTCGTCATGCTGCTTCATCGTAGTTTCTAAAACCGACTTGGCTTCTTTCTGGTAGCTTTCAAGTTGCTTAACTTGGATAGGCAAAATTTTGCTATCAATACGATACTGCTGATATACAGCTTCGCCTGACTTATTAAAACGCACATGGACACTATACGGAACCAGCTCATTAGAAGAATTACGTTGCTCACCTTCACGAATAAATTCACGCAGTACACCACCGGACCAAGCATAATCGGTTTTGTACCAACCATAGTCGCCCATAGTGACGTAATCAGCAGAAGTGTGTGGTTGTGTTAGCTTGTTTGTAACCCAGTAGAAACTTGTCGCGTCGCCCATGACTTGGCCGCCGGTATGAGTTTCAAATTGCTCTAGGTTTTTGCGAGGGCTGGTTGATGAACAGCCAATGAGAAATGTAGATAATATTGAAACGAGAAGAAATGCTTTTTTCATAAAAACCTGTACCGAGGTGGAATACGACTACCTCGGTACAGTTTAGATTATTTCACTGAATCTTTCAGCGCTTTACCTGCAACAAATGCTGGAACATTTGCAGCAGCGATTTGGATCTCGTCACCAGTTTTTGGGTTACGACCAGTGCGAGCTGCACGGTGGTTTACTTTAAAAGTACCAAAACCAATTAGCTGAACTTGATCGCCATCTTTAAGAGCATCTGTAACACCGCCAAGAGTCGCTTCTAGAGCAGCTTTAGCTTGTGCTTTAGAAAGGTCCGCTTTTTCAGCAATAAAGTCGATTAATTGAGTCTTGTTCATTTTAGGTTTCCCTTCTTTGTATTTTTGAATTCGATTCACTCTAAAACATAAATGCCCCATCTGGCAAAGGTTTGTCGTCGATCTTTAGCTCTAATGCCGTAGTTTTAGCCATAATATGAGTAATAACTCACAATTTGTTACTGATTTTACTGAGCAAGCCCTTGTTTAAAAGGGGCTGAGAGCAAAATTAATGATGACCTAGCCACTACTTATTCTCTATAATCCACGCTGAATCGCTGCTAAAGCGTACAATTTAATTTAAGGGCAAACATGCTGCTGCTAACTATTTACGTCTCCATTGCTATTGGAGTTTCTTTCATTTGTTCTGTTTTGGAAGCTGTACTTTTGAGTATTAGTCCGAGCTACATTGCTCAACTAAAACAAAATGGGCACCCTGCAGCAGAGTCATTAGACAAACTGAAAACCGATATTGACCGCCCGCTTGCGTCAATTTTAACGCTCAACACCATCGCACACACCATCGGTGCTGCGACAGCGGGTGCACAAGCAGCAGTCGTTTTTGGTAGCCAATGGTTAGGCGTATTCTCTGCCGTATTAACTCTGGGTATTTTAGTTCTGTCTGAGATTGTTCCAAAAACCATTGGCGCGACCTACTGGCGTCAACTTGCTCCAGCATCATCAAATGTGCTTCGCTGGATGGTCTTTTTCCTAACACCATTTGTGTGGTTCTCAGAGCAAATCACCAAACGTTTAGCTCGCGGCCACCAGGCACCAAAAATGCGTGATGAGCTATCTGCAATGGCTATTTTGGCAAAAGAGAGCGGTGAATTTGCTGAAGGTGAATCAAAAATTCTGAGCAATCTGTTAGGTATTCAAGATGTGCCCGTGACTCAAGTCATGACACCACGCCCTGTTGTATTCCGCGTCGATGCAGAAATGAGTGTCAATACGTTCCTAGAACAACACAAAGACACGCCATTCTCACGTCCTTTGGTCTACAGCGAACAAAGTGACAATATCATCGGTTTTGTCCACCGCTTAGAGCTGTTTAGATTGCAACAAGCGGGTTGTGGTGAGAAGGCTCTGGGTGAAGTGATGCGCCCTATCCACGTCTTGCTAAACAACATGGGCTTAGCTAAGGCCTTTGACCAAATGATGGCAAACCGCCTGCAACTGTCTTTAGTTGTGGACGAGTACGGCACAATTCAGGGCATCATCACCCTAGAAGATATCTTTGAACACCTAGTGGGTGAAGAGATTGTCGACGAAGCAGATAAAACCACAGACATGCAAGAACTGGCGTTCCAACGCTGGGAAACGTGGAAAGAGACACACGGTGTTATCGAAAACCGCGATGAAGAGGACGAGCTAGAAGAAAAAACTCTAGCAGACAACGACACCTCAGACTCAAAGTCAGCGGATGAAAGCAAGGTTCAAAAAGAAGACAAGAAAGACGCTTAATCTAAATTTGATAGCGTCAGATACAACAAAGGCTCCCTAGGGAGCCTTTGTTTTTTATTCTATTCGCTACAACTCAACATCCGTTATAACGCAACACCAATGTTGCTCACTGGGTCTTCACGCAGTTCGTGGCGTAGGTCTTTGATCAGCTCTAAGTCACGCTCAGTCGTTTCACGTAGAGGTCGGAAAATGGCCCACTGAACGTCCCACTCTTCACATACCGCTTCGTTTTCTTTCTGGTTTTCGTTCGTCACTTCTTCAGCGCCTTGAGCAAACTCAAGCTCAGCAACCGTCTTCACCGATTGTTGACTCACTTTAATTACCGCTTCCAACATATGCTCACGATCAAGTAGACCATGGATTAATGTTGCTAAGCCTTGGCATGCGTCCATTGCAGGGTAAACACCATAGAAATCAAAATCATCTGCGCTAGGGAATAGCTCTTCTACTTTCTCAAGTTGACGCTCAAAGTTCACCTTTGCCGTTTTAACGGTTAGGATTTCCCAAATGCTATCCAAAACATCACGGTAGATTCGAGCTTCCGCAAATTCTGTATTCTCACAAAACATGGCATAGTTAGGATACATACGCTCACATAGACACGCCATAAAAGTAATTTGTTGCCAAGGTTCTAACTTTTCAAGACGAACCTGCAGTGGATTCTGAAGCATAGTCACTCAATAATTGCAGAAAAAGACAGCGAAAGTGTACTTGATAAACCCTGGGGGGAAAAGGTAAGCCGATGAACAATTTTACGAATAAGCTCTATATTCTTACCGAGCATGACGATACCTATACGCAACTGATTCTAAACCAAGGGTTACCTGACCTCGAAATCACTCAAAACCCCGAATTAGCTGAGATCGTACTGGCTGCTCCTCCTTTAATAGTGGAGCGACTTAATGAGTTTAAAAAGCTAGACTGGGTGCAAAGTACCTATGCTGGAATCAATAAACTCACTCAGCCGGATCTTCGCCAAGATTATACGCTGACCAACGTCAAAGGCATCTTCGGCCCTGCGATTGCTGAATACGTGTTGGGTTACACGATCAGCCACTGTAGACACTTTCCTCACTACCACCAGCAACAAGTACAACGAAACTGGCAGCCGCAGCTTTATACCAGCCTAACTGACAAAACCATGGTGATTTTAGGAACGGGGTCAATTGGCAGTCATTTAGCTAAAACCGCTGCTGCTTTTGGTATTCACACCATAGGTGTCAACCGGACAGGTATCCCATCAAAGCAAGAAACCTTCAAAGACACTTTCCACATTAATGAACTAGAAGCCGCCCTCAAGCAAGCGGATATTGTAGTGAACACCCTGCCATCAACGGATGAGACCTACCAACTACTGAATCAAACCACCTTAAGCTACTGCTCTAACGTATTGCTGTTTAATGTGGGTCGCGGGGAAAGCGTAGACAATAAAGCGTTACTGCTTGCGATTAAGAATAAATGGGTTGAACACGCTTTCTTAGATGTCTTTGAATGCGAACCTCTCACACAAGAACACCCGTTTTGGACGTTGCCGCAAGTGACCATCACACCACACATTGCGGCTCTAAGTGAGCCAAGACAGGTCGTGGAGATCTTCGCCAATAATTACCAACAATGGCGAGATGGTTTTACACTGAATAACACCATTGATTTTGATAAAGGCTACTGATGTTCTCGTCACTGCTCACCGAGATACGACAATGCACCGCTTGTGAACCTCATTTATCACACGGTGCAAACCCAGTGATTCAGGCACACCCAAACGCGCGCTTGTTAATCATAGGCCAAGCACCCGGTATCAAGGTTCATCAATCATCTATCCCTTGGAACGACGCCAGTGGCGAGCGATTGAGAGAATGGCTAGAGATGGATAGCGATACGTTTTATGACGAACAAAAAGTCGCGATTGTCCCGATGGGCTTTTGCTATCCAGGAAAGGGAAAAAGTGGCGATCTACCGCCTCGAAAGGAGTGCGCTGCACTATGGCACCAAAAAGTACTGCAATCACTGCCCAACATCCAAATGACCTTGCTGATTGGTCAGTATGCGCAAAACTATTATCTAAAAGATAAAGCCACCAGCACACTCACTGAAACGGTACGTAACTGGCAGGCTTGGGCTCCAGAATTTTTGCCACTTCCCCACCCTTCACCACGTAATAATATCTGGCTCAAGAAAAACCCATGGTTCGAAAGTGAAGTCATTCCCTATATCAGGAAGCACGTATCAGAGCATTTGGCCTGCCATGATCCAAATGCCTAATTAGCTCTGCACATCAACGATGATTTAGCCGATATTGAGTGCGGATAGAAAGATAATAAAAAAGCGCTGCCGATTTCTCGACAGCGCTTTTTCTAAAAACACATACTGAATTACTTATGGTATGGCTTAGATAGGTCGTGAACTGCGTCCACAAATACACCAGCATTTTCTGGTGGCACATCTAGGTGAATACCATGGCCAAGGTTAAATACGTGGCCAGTACCGCCGTCACCAAAACCTTCAAGGATAGTGCCGACTTCTTCACGAATACGCTCAGGTTGTGCGTAAAGTACTGATGGGTCCATGTTGCCTTGTAGAGCCACTTTATCGCCAATACGTGCTTTTGCATCAGCAATATTGATTGTCCAGTCTAGCCCAACTGCATCACAGCCAGTCGCTGCGATAGATTCTAGCCACATGCCACCGTTCTTAGTGAACAGAGTAACCGGTACACGGCGACCTTCATTTTCACGAATTAGGCCATCGACAATTTTGTGCATGTACTGCAGTGAGAACAGGTTGTAGTCACGCGGAGTAAGTACACCACCCCATGTGTCGAATACCATTACCGATTGTGCGCCTGCTTTAATTTGCGCGTTCAGGTATTCAATAACAGTGTCAGCCAGCTTATCTAGAAGTAAGTGCAGCGTTTGTGGCTCTGCATACATCATCTTCTTGATCTTAGTGAACGCCTTCGAGCTGCTGCCTTCAACCATGTAAGTTGCCAATGTCCAAGGACTACCAGAGAAACCAATCAGTGGCACTTCGCCTTTCAGGTCTTTACGGATCTGACGAACGGCATTCATTACGTATTGAAGTTCACCTTCAGGATCCGGTAGGCCAATCTTTTCTACGTCTGCTTTACATGTGATAGGGCGTTCAAACTTAGGGCCTTCACCTGTTTCGAAGTACAAACCTAACCCCATCGCATCTGGGATAGTTAGGATGTCAGAGAACAAGATTGCCGCATCAAGCGGGAAACGACGTAAAGGTTGAAGTGTTACTTCTGATGCTAGTTCAGCGTTTTTGCACAAAGACATGAAATCGCCCGCTTCAGCGCGCGTTGCTTTGTACTCTGGAAGATAGCGGCCAGCTTGGCGCATCATCCATACCGGTGTGTAATCAACAGGCTGTTTTAAAAGTGCGCGTAAATAGCGATCGTTTTTTAATTCGGTCATTCCGTTAAATTCCAATTCAATCTTGTCTAGTTTTGATGGCAAGTATTCTAACACTGATTGAAGGGTAAAAGCTGTGTGCTTTGCAACCTAGATCAAGTTATTAACTTTTAAATCCATGCTTAATTTGCACCCAATTACAGGAGCATGTTAAAAATTTGTTCGCTAGCGAAAATTACAATTATAACAACTGAGTAGTCACTACTCAGCATCTCATAACGACATCTTACTTACCCCCTCCACTTGTGGAGGGTTTTTTTTAGTGTTTGACCACCCATAGGCCAAATACTATCACAGGTAATTTAATGTTCTAGTTCTTGCTCCGCGACGCCGGCTTTCCTTATGTCATCGACTGTATTCTCAATCAATTGTCTCGCAATCGTTCCGACTGGAGCAACATCAGGTAGGCTTGTTACGTCAAACCATTGGGCATCCGACAGTTCACTGTAATCGGGTTTAAGCGTACCACCAGCATAATCTGCAAGAAAGCCCATCATCATACTCGATGGAAACGCCCATGGCTGGCTACCAAAGTAACGAATGTTACTCACATCGATCCCCGTTTCTTCTTTGACTTCTCGCGCCACACACTGCTCTAGGGTTTCTCCAACCTCTAGGAAGCCCGCTATTACCGTGTACATACCCGTTTTATGCCTTGGGTGCTGCGCAAGTAATATCTTGTTGTCGTTTCGTACAGCGACAATGATGCACGGGAAGATACGAGGGTAATGAAGCGTTCGGCAGTCTCCACACTGCATCGCCACCTGATTATGATTGAGATGATTACGACCGCCGCACTGAGGGCAAAAACGCATACTTTGTGTCATGTTCCCATACTGGATAGCTTTGCTTGCGATCAGAAAACTTGATTCAGGCCAGTGAAGCAAATCTCTTAGGCTGACCATGCTCAGATCAATCTCCACATCGCAATCGTTGAGCCAATACACCTTACGACCTTGATGCTGACCAATGCAGATTGCATGCTCGACATCCAGCCCTAGCTCTTCAGCTGAGCCATAAGGGAACTGATCATTATTAACCCAAATATCACTACCTGAAACGACGCACCAATAAGCTTGCTCTGTCATTTTGTTATCACTTTTTTTTAACATCCCTATGCCTCATTGCTTGCAGTTCGTTCATTTTACTGGCAATCTGATTTCATACTAGAGTTGTAGCAGAGAATAATTCAAACTATTACTTTTAGTAGATACCAATAAATGGACCCTGCTTAGGCAATTACTTGATCACAAGGTTGTGATCAGATCATGAGGACATGGTCATGCTAAATAAATTCAAACAAATACAAGAACAATGGGGTGGCTCTAATGAGGTCATCGATCATTGGCTCGAAACTCGACAGTCTCTAATCGTTGAGTATTGTAAGCTAGGTGCCTTGCAGCCAGCTAGCAATGGGCAATCAAACGTTGTTGAACTCCCTTCTCCTAAAGAAATAAGCTCATTCTGCGATCATGTTGTCGATTATATCTCAGAGGGTCATTTTAAGATCTACGATATGGTCATGAAAAAATGGCAAGCAACAGGCTTTAAAACCAATGACGAGATTGATACAACTTACGCGAAGATCGTACTTACAACCGAGCCGCTTCTAGAGTTCAATGATAAGTACGTTAAAGTAAGTGCAGACGATGAGTTGCCTAACTTCGAAGGAGATATGTCAAAAGTAGGTGAACTACTCGAAGTACGTTTTGAAGTAGAAGATAATCTTATCCAGCTTATTGCAGACAGTTTAGCGATTCCACCAGGCGCTTAGTTAGCTGAATCCTTAATAAGCTTGCCTCTGTGCAAGCTTTTTGTTTTGTCTGTAGCGTTACCTAAAACATCCAACTCTTCTGCCAGAGCCTATTATTCGTCCCTACTCTGATGTGTTGTGATAACCAGACGTAATACTTGTCACCAGTTTCATCCTCACGCTCTCCCTGTAAACATCTAAAGCAGCCGACGAGAAAATACTCGTGACTAAGTCTACCAGCCATTTCAACGTCTAATCTATAAGCCTCTCGTTAAACACCAATACATCCAATACGACAGATACAAAAAAGGCACCCGAAGGTGCCTTTTTTCTTATCTCTTAGAGACTACTCGTAGAGCTTACTCTTCTGAAGAGAAACCAGCGTTTAGAAGTGCTGCTAGATTGTCAGTAGCTTGCTCAGCTGAAGGACCTTCTTGCTCTTCTTCACGTTGCTTTTGACGCTCTTGGTGGTATGCGAAACCAGTACCAGCTGGGATCAGACGACCAACAATTACGTTCTCTTTCAGGCCGCGAAGGTCATCACGCTTACCAGAAACCGCAGCTTCTGTTAGTACGCGAGTCGTTTCTTGGAACGATGCAGCTGAGATGAATGACTCAGTTGCAAGAGATGCTTTAGTAATACCTAGTAGGTCACGTTCGAAACGTACTAGTTCTTTACCTTCAGCTTCTAGCTTACGGTTAGCAATCTTAACATTGTGGTACTCAACTTGTTCGCCAGGTAGGAACGGAGAGTCACCAGAATGAGTGATTGTACACTTACGTAGCATTTGACGAACGATAGTCTCGATGTGCTTATCGTTAATCTTTACGCCTTGTAAGCGGTAAACTTCTTGAACTTCGTTCGCGATGTACTGAGTTACTGCGTGGATACCACGTAGACGCAGGATATCGTGTGGAGTTTCAGGACCGTCGGCGATTACATCACCACGTTCAATCTTCTCACCTTCGAACACGTTCAATTGACGGTGCTTAGGAATCATCTCTTCGTAAGCGTCACCGCCTTCACGAGTGATTACTAGACGACGCTTACCTTTCGTTTCTTTACCAAACGACACAGTACCTGTGTGCTCAGCAAGGATCGCAGGCTCTTTAGGCTTACGAGCTTCGAATAGGTCAGCTACGCGTGGTAGACCACCGGTGATATCTTTGTTTCCGCTCGATTTTTGAGGGATACGAGATAGTGTGTCACCAATGCCAACTTCAGCGCCATCTTCGATGTTTACAATCGCTTTGCCAGGTAGGAAGTAGTGAGCTGGCATATCAGTACCAGGAATCATTACGTCGTTACCTTGCTCATCAACAAGTTTGATAGCTGGACGCATATCTTTACCTGCTGCTGGGCGAGCTGCTGCGTCTGTTACTTCACTTGAAGAAAGACCCGTTAGATCGTCAGTTTGACGAGAAACTGTAATACCATCGATCATATCTACGAATTGGATACGACCTGCCACTTCAGTGATGATTGGCATGGTATGCGCTTCCCAGTTAGCTACAACTTCACCAGCAGTAACTGCTGCGTTGTCGCCTTTGGTTAGCATAGAACCGTAAGGAAGTTTGTGCTTCTCTTTAGTACGGCCGAATTCATCAATAATCGTCATCTCAGATGCACGAGAAGTGATAACCAGTTTCTTATCTTTGTTAACTACGAACTTAGCATTGTGAAGTTTCACAGTACCAGTTGTCTTAGCTTGGATGCTATTCTCTGCTGCTGCAGTAGATGCCGCACCACCGATGTGGAACGTACGCATCGTTAGCTGTGTACCCGGTTCACCGATAGATTGTGCAGCGATAACACCAACTGCTTCACCTTGGTTCACTAGGTGACCACGTGCTAGGTCACGACCGTAACACTGTGCACAACAACCGAAGTCTGCATCACAGGTAACAACAGAGCGCACTTTCATGCTATCTACTGAGTTGTCTTCCATGATTTGACACCACTTCTCATCAATCAGAGTATTACGTGGAATCAGTACATCTTCAGTACCAGGCTTAAGAACGTCTTCAGCTACTACACGACCTAGAGCAAGCTCAGAAAGTGCAACTTTAACGTCACCACCTTCGATGTGAGGCATCATGTCGATACCTTCATGCGTGCCACAGTCATGTTCGTGTACTACAACGTCTTGAGCAACGTCTACTAGACGACGAGTTAGGTAACCCGAGTTTGCTGTTTTCAGTGCTGTATCCGCAAGACCCTTACGAGCACCGTGCGTTGAGATAAAGTACTGAAGGACGTTTAGACCTTCTTTAAAGTTCGCTGTGATCGGCGTTTCGATGATTGAACCATCTGGACGCGCCATCAGACCACGCATACCTGCTAGCTGACGAATCTGAGCTGCAGAACCACGTGCGCCCGAGTCAGCCATCATGTAGATGCTGTTGAACGATTCTTGCTGTTCTTCTTCGCCGTCACGGTTGATAACTGTTTCAGAAGATAGGTTATCCATCATTGCTTTCGCAACGCGGTCATTCGTAGATGCCCAGATATCGATAACTTTGTTGTAACGCTCACCCGCAGTAACAAGACCTGATTGGAATTGCTCTTGGATTTCACGAACTTCTTCTTCAGCAGATTCAATTTCATCGTATTTCGCTTGAGGAACAACCATATCGTTGATACCTACAGAAACACCAGAAAGTGCCGCGTATGCGAAACCTGCGTACATGATTTGGTCAGCAAATACTACTGTATCTTTTAGACCAAGCTTACGGTAACACTCGTTAAGAAGAGTAGAGATCTGCTTCTTACCTAACTTTTGGTTAACGATGCTGTACGGTAGGCCAGCTGGAACGATCTGCCATAGCATTGCACGACCTACAGTCGTATCAACTAGGCCAGTATTCGTTGTGCTATTGCCGTCTTCATCTACTACAGTTTCAGTGATACGTACTTTAACGCGAGCGTGTAGCTCAGCAGTCTTAGTACGGTATGCCTTTTCAGCCTCAGCAGGGCCAGCAAGGTACATACCTTCACCTTTCACGTTGATCTTGTCACGTGTCATGTAGTAAAGACCCAATACAACGTCCTGAGAAGGTACGATGATTGGATCACCTGATGCTGGCGACAGAATGTTATTCGTCGACATCATTAGGGTACGAGCTTCAAGCTGTGCTTCTAGAGTTAGAGGCACGTGTACAGCCATTTGGTCACCATCGAAGTCGGCGTTGTATGCCGCACACACTAGTGGGTGAAGCTGAATCGCTTTACCTTCGATTAGTACTGGTTCAAACGCTTGGATACCTAGACGGTGAAGTGTAGGTGCACGGTTAAGCAGTACTGGGTGTTCACGGATCACTTCGTCTAGGATATCCCAAACGATCGCTTCTTCGCGCTCTACCATTTTCTTAGCAGCTTTGATTGTCGTAGCCATGCCACGAGTTTCTAGCTTGCTGTAGATGAACGGCTTAAATAGCTCAAGTGCCATCTTCTTAGGAAGACCACACTGATGTAGACGAAGGTATGGACCAACTGTGATTACAGAACGGCCAGAGTAGTCTACACGTTTACCTAGAAGGTTCTGACGGAAACGACCTTGTTTACCCTTGATCATATCAGCAAGAGATTTCAGAGGACGCTTGTTAGAACCCGTGATCGCACGACCGCGACGACCGTTATCTAGAAGGGCATCAACAGACTCTTGCAGCATACGCTTTTCGTTACGTACGATGATGTCTGGAGCCGCTAGCTCTAGAAGACGCTTCAAACGGTTGTTACGGTTGATCACACGACGGTAAAGGTCGTTCAGATCAGATGTCGCAAAACGACCGCCATCTAGTGGTACTAGAGGACGTAGATCTGGCGGTAGCACTGGAAGTACAGTTAGGATCATCCACTCAGGCTTGTTGCCTGACGAAATGAACGCTTCAACTAGCTTCAAACGCTTAGTAACTTTCTTACGCTTAGTTTCAGAGTTAGTTGTTTCCAACTCTTCGCGCATTTCTTCCACTTCTTGATGAAGGTCCATTGTTGAAAGCAGATCTTTGATCGCTTCAGCACCCATCTTAGCAGTGAATTCGTCACCCCACTCTTCTAGACGATCCAGATACTCTTCTTCAGTAAGCATCTGAGATTTTTCTAGATCAGTCATACCCGGTTCAGTTACTACGTACATTTCGAAGTAAAGAACACGTTCGATATCACGCAGAGGGATATCCATTAGTAGACCGATACGAGACGGTAGTGATTTTAGGAACCAGATGTGAGCAACTGGTGAAGCAAGCTCGATGTGGCCCATACGGTCACGACGAACTTTAGTTTGTGTAACTTCAACGCCACACTTCTCACAGATAACACCACGGTGCTTCAGGCGCTTGTATTTGCCACAAAGACATTCGTAGTCTTTAACTGGACCAAAAATACGTGCACAGAACAGACCATCACGTTCAGGTTTGAACGTACGATAGTTAATTGTTTCTGGCTTTTTAACTTCACCAAAAGACCACGAACGGATCGTGTCTGGTGAAGATAGACCGATTTTGATTGCATCAAATTCTTCGGTCTTATGCTGTGCTTTTAGAAAGTTTAATAAGTCTTTCACGTTCAGCTCCTGTAAGGAGTTAAAGGAGCTCACCGACTAAAGTGAGCCCCCTTTACCAAGTAATCCAATCTTCTTTATAAAAAAGAGGGATTACTCTTCGTCTTCTAGCTCGATGTTGATACCTAGCGAGCGAATCTCTTTCAACAGTACGTTGAACGACTCTGGCATGCCAGGTTCCATGCTATGGTTACCATCTACGATGTTCTTGTACATCTTAGTACGGCCGTTAACGTCATCCGACTTAACTGTTAGCATTTCTTGTAGAGTATATGCAGCACCGTATGCTTCTAGTGCCCATACTTCCATCTCACCGAAACGCTGACCACCGAACTGAGCTTTACCACCAAGTGGTTGCTGAGTTACTAGGCTGTAAGAACCAGTTGAACGAGCATGCATCTTGTCATCAACCAAGTGGTTCAGTTTCAGCATGTACATGTAACCAACAGTTACAGGACGCTCAAACGAATCACCAGTACGACCATCAAACAGTTTAAGCTGACCAGATTCTGGCAGATCACCCAGTTTAAGTAGTTCTTTGATTAGAGACTCAGAAGCACCGTCGAACACAGGTGTAGCAATCGGTAGACCGCCACGTAGGTTCTTGATCAGTGTACGAACTTGATCATCAGACAGTTCAGCAATATCAACTTTCTGACGAGTATCGCCAAGATCGTAAACCTTCTGTAGGAACTCACGGAACTTATGCAGTTCTTGTTGTTCCTTAACCATTTGGTTGATCTTGTCACCGATACCTTTCGCAGCCAAACCTAAGTGAACTTCTAGGATCTGACCGATGTTCATACGCGATGGTACACCCAGCGGGTTAAGTACGATGTCTACAGGCTGACCTTTCTCATCGTATGGCATGTCTTCAACAGGGTTAATCTTAGAGATTACACCTTTGTTACCGTGACGACCGGCCATCTTATCACCAGGCTGGATACGACGTTTAACCGCTAGGTAAACTTTAACAATCTTAAGAACGCCAGGCGCTAGATCATCACCTTGAGTGATTTTACGACGCTTAGTTTCAAACTTCTTATCGAAGTCTGCTTTTAGCTCATCCCACTGCTCAGCAAGTTGCTCAAGCTGTGTTTGTAGCGCATCGTCTTCTAGAACTTGCTCTAGCCATTGCTTACGACCGATAGTATCAAGCTTAGCTTCAGAGTAACCACCAGACAGAAGTACAGCTTTAACACGGTTAAGAAGGCCACCCTCAAGAATTTGGAACTCTTCAGTTAGATCTTTCTTAGCTTCTTTAAGCTGCATCTGTTCGATTTCAAGTGCACGTTTGTCTTTCTCTACGCCATCGCGAGTGAAGACTTGTACATCGATGATAGTACCCGAAACAGAGTTTGGTACACGTAGAGAAGTATCTTTAACATCAGATGCTTTCTCACCGAAGATAGCACGTAGTAGCTTCTCTTCAGGAGTCAGTTGAGTTTCACCTTTAGGGGTTACTTTACCAACTAGGATGTCGCCACCCTTAACTTCAGCACCAATGTAAACGATACCTGACTCGTCTAGTTTAGACAGAGCAGACTCACCTACGTTTGGAATATCAGCTGTGATCTCTTCAGAACCCAGCTTAGTATCACGAGCCACACAAGATAGTTCTTGAATGTGGATTGTCGTGAAACGGTCTTCTTGAACTACGCGCTCAGATACTAAGATCGAGTCTTCGAAGTTGTAACCGTTCCAAGGCATGAATGCGATACGCATGTTTTGGCCAAGAGCTAGTTCACCAAGGTCTGTTGAAGGACCGTCAGCAAGAACATCGCCGCGTGCAACTGGTTCACCAGGAAGTACAGTTGGACGTTGGTTAATACATGTGTTTTGGTTCGAACGCGTGTACTTAGTCAGGTTGTAGATATCGATACCAGCTTCGCCAGGTACCAATTCATCTTCGTTAACCTTAACTACGATACGAGAAGCGTCAACAGACTGAACTTGACCACCACGTTTAGCAACCGCTGTAACACCAGAGTCAACTGCGATGTTACGTTCGATACCCGTACCTACTAGAGGCTTATCAGCTCTCAGTGTTGGTACAGCTTGACGTTGCATGTTGGCACCCATCAATGCACGGTTCGCATCATCGTGTTCTAGGAACGGGATAAGCGAAGCAGCGATAGATACTACTTGGTTTGTCGCAACGTCCATGTAGTCAACGTGATCGCGTGGGTGAAGACCAGATTCACCTTTTTGACGAGCTGTGATTAGCTCATCTGCAAACGTACCTTCTTCAGTAAGAATTGTGTTTGCTTGCGCGATTACGAATTGACCTTCCTGGATTGCAGACAGGTAATCAACTTCTTCTGTTACTACACCATCTACTACACGACGGTACGGAGTTTCTAGGAAACCGTAATCGTTACAACGTGCAAATGCAGATAGCGAGTTAATTAGACCGATGTTTGGACCTTCAGGCGTTTCGATCGGACATAGACGACCGTAGTGAGTTACGTGAACGTCACGTACTTCGAAGCCTGCGCGCTCACGAGTAAGACCACCAGGACCTAAAGCAGAGATACGACGCTTGTGCGTAACTTCTGACAATGGGTTGTTTTGGTCCATAAACTGTGAAAGCTGTGAAGAGCCAAAGAATTCTTTAACTGCAGCAGAGATCGGCTTAGCGTTGATAAGGTCTTGAGGCATGATTGCATCAAGGTCACCAAGGCTTAGACGTTCTTTAACGGCACGTTCTACACGAACTAGACCAACACGGAATTGGTTTTCTGCCATTTCACCTACAGAACGGATACGACGGTTGCCAAGGTGGTCGATATCGTCCACTTCACCAATGCCGTTACGGATACCAATCAGTTTCTTCATCACTTCGATGATGTCTGATTCATCCAGAGTACCGCGCTCTTCTTCTTCTTCACGCTCGATAGAGCTGTTGAATTTCATACGGCCTACAGTTGATAGGTCGTAACGATCTTCAGAGAAGAATAGGCTTTCGAACAATGATTCTGCAGCTTCTTTCGTTGGTGGCTCGCCAGGACGCATCATGCGGTAGATTTCTACCAATGCAGAGATGCGATCTACTGTGCTATCCGCACGTAGAGTGTCTGACATGAATGGACCATGGTCTAGGTCATTCGTGAACAGCACTTCTAGAGTCTTGTGACCTGCTTGAGACAGGTTAGCAAGTGCTTCTAGGCTAATCTCTTGGTTTGCGCCAACGATGATCTCGCCAGTTGCTTCGTTGATGTAATCTTTCGCAGCAATCTTTTCAACGATGTACTCTACTGGTACTTCGATGTGCTCAACGCCATCTTTTTCAAGTTGACGGATATGGCGAGCAGTTACACGACGACCAGTCTCAACGTAAGTTTTTCCGTTTGCTTCGATGTCGAATGACGCAGTTTCACCACGTAGACGATCAGGAACCAACTCCATAAGTAGAGTTTGGTCTTTCACTTCGAAGTTCACTTTGTCGAAGAACAGATCTAGGATCTCTTCAGTCGATTTACCAAGTGCACGAAGGATAATCGATGCTGGTAGCTTACGACGACGGTCGATACGTACGAATAAGTTATCCTTAGGATCGAACTCAAAGTCTAACCATGAGCCACGGTAAGGAATTACACGTGCGTTATAAAGAACTTTACCTGATGAGTGGGTCTTACCCTTATCACTGTCGAAGAACACGCCTGGGCTTCGGTGCAGCTGGGATACGATAACCCTCTCGGTACCATTAATTACGAAAGTACCATTGTCTGTCATAAGCGGAATTTCGCCCATGTAGACTTCTTGTTCTTTAATGTCTTTTACAGTACCTGCTGGTGCATCTCGATCAAAGATAACTAGACGTAGTTTTACGCGTAGTGGCTTTGAGTAAGTAACACCGCGGATTTGACATTCTTTAACGTCAAAAACTGGCTCACCAAGACGGTAGCTAACGTATTGCAGCTCAGAATTGCCGTTGTAGCTCTGAATTGGAAATACAGAACGGAAAGCAGCTTCAAGACCGTATTGACCTTCAGGATCCTGTTCGATGAATTTGTCGAAAGAATCAAGCTGGATCGATAACAGGTATGGAATGTCCAAAACTTGTGGACGAGTACCAAAATCCTTACGGATGCGCTTTTTCTCGGTATAAGAGTAAACCATGGGGTTCCTCAGCTCGCTGATAAGTGACCCAAACCACCCAAAACACTCTTCAGAGGGGGCGGTGACAAACAGCTGTTTACTGTAGTGAACAATCATTTCGAAAAAATGACTGTTTTTTTGCTTGGATTATGACGGTTAAACAGCGGAAATTTCGTCATAGCCCTACAGCGCAAAAAGGCCGGTGGTTAATAAACCACCAGCCATTAGCCTTGCGGCTAAGAAATTAAGTAATAATTACTTAACTTCAACAGAAGCGCCAGCTTCTTCTAGCTGTGCTTTAAGAGCTTCAGCTTCAGCTTTGTCAACGCCTTCTTTAAGCGCTGCAGGAGCTGAGTCTACAAGACCTTTAGCTTCTTTAAGACCTAGGCCAGTTGCGCCACGTACAGCTTTGATAACTTGTACTTTGTTAGCGCCAGCAGCAGTTAGGATTACGTCGAATTCAGTTTGCTCAGCAGCAGCTTCAGCAGAAGCACCACCAGCTACAACTGCAGCAGCAGCAGTAACACCGAATTTCTCTTCCATAGCTTCGATAAGCTCAACAACTTGCATTACAGACATTTCTGCAACTGCGTCTAGGATTTGCTCGTTAGTAATAGACATAACAATTCTCTTTTAAGTCAACAATAAGTTTAAATAGCAACCAGTGAAAAGCAAGGCTTAAGCCGCAGCTTCTTCTTTTTGGTCGCGAACAGCAGCGATAGTACGAACCAGCTTGCCAGCAGAAGCTTCTTTCATGCACATCATTAGGCGTGCGATAGCTTCGTCGTAAGTTGGTAGTGTCGCTAGTACTTCAGCATCAGTAACTGCGCCTTCAAATGCAGCAGCTTTGATCTCGAAATCTTTATTCTCTTTAGCGAAGTCTTTGAAAAGACGCGCTGCAGCACCTGGGTGCTCATTAGAGAATGCGATCAGAGTTGGACCAGTGAAAGTGTCAGTTAGACACTCGTAGTCTGTACCCTGAATCGCACGGCGTGCTAGTGTGTTACGAACAACTCTCATGTAAACACCCGCTTCGCGAGCTTGTTTACGTAGAGAAGTCATTGCGCCAACAGTAACGCCACGAGAATCAGCTACAACTGCAGAAAGTGCACCACTGGCAGCTTCGTTGACTTCAGCAACAATTGCTTTTTTGTCTTGAAGATTTAAAGCCATTTGGATTAACCTCTGGTTGTGATTACAGCACTCATACAAAATGTAATGAGCGTTTACGATGTTATTTAAAAATGAATAAATTCACTTCAAACCACAACATCGCCTACGTAGGTTTTATTAAGCCATACCTCCGAAGAGTACAGCGCCTACGGTCTTGGGACGGATGACCTGAATTGCTTCAAAAATCACCCAACCACAAATATTAGGCGCAGAAGTATACACTAAATCTGCGCCGAAGCAAATTAGTTTGCTTGAGTGTCAAGACTAGCTTGATCAACAGTAACACCAGCACCCATTGTAGTAGAGATGCTTACTTTCTTCAGGAAAGTACCTTTCGCTGAAGAAGGCTTAGCTTTCTTAAGAGCTACTAGAAGTGCTTCTAGGTTCTCTTGAAGCTGGTTAGCTTCGAAAGATGCTTTGCCGATAGTAGTGTGGATGATACCGTTCTTGTCGTTACGGTAACGAACCTGACCAGCTTTAGCGTTCTTAACCGCTTCAGCAACGTTAGGAGTTACAGTACCAACTTTAGGGTTTGGCATAAGGCCGCGTGGACCTAGGATTGTACCTAGTTGACCAACAACACGCATTGCATCAGGAGAAGCAACAACAACGTCGAAGTTCATTTCGCCTTTTTTCACTTGCTCAGCAAGATCTTCCATACCAACGATATCTGCGCCAGCTGCTTTAGCTGCTTCTGCGTTTGCACCTTGAGTGAACACAGCAACGCGGATGTCACGGCCAGTACCGTGAGGTAGCACAGTTGCGCCACGTACGTTTTGGTCAGATTTACGAGCATCGATGCCTAGGTTAACAGCAACATCTACAGACTCAACGAATTTAGCAGTAGCTAGTTCTTTAAGAAGAGCAACAGCTTCGTTGATTTCGTATTCTTTAGTTACTTCAACTTTGTCGCGGATTACGCGCATACGCTTAGTAAGTTTTGCCATGATCTTATCCCTCTACCACTAGGCCCATTGAACGAGCAGTACCAGCAATAGAACGCTTCATTGCTTCGATGTCAGCACCAGTCATATCAGCAGCTTTAGTTTCTGCGATTTCCTGAACTTGAGCGTCAGTTACAGTACCAACTTTCTCAGTGTTTGGACGACCTGAACCAGACTTAACGCCAGCAGCTTTCTTAAGAAGAACAGCAGCAGGTGGAGTCTTAGTTACGAACGTGAAAGAACGGTCGTTGTAAACAGTAATTACTACTGGAGTAGGTAGACCTTTCTCAACAGATTCTGTTTTTGCGTTGAACGCTTTACAGAATTCCATGATGTTCACGCCGTGTTGACCTAGAGCAGGACCAACCGGTGGACTTGGGTTTGCCATACCAGCTGCAACTTGCAGTTTGATATAAGCTTCAACTTTCTTAGCCATGATATTTCCTAATTTTTGGGTACATGCGCTAGCCCTGAGGCAAGCTCCCCTTAATTTCAATTAACTCTTTCTTACTTCGATAGAAGTAAAAAGGCGCGAAATTATAATCATAATTCGCGCCTTTAACAACCCTAAAAAGGTGGTTTTTTATACTCTTTTATTTTGAACAACTTATGAAGTATTTATCCACAGCTTGTTCAAAAGTTAGAGTTTTAGTCCAGCTTTTCAACTTGACCAAATTCAAGCTCAACCGGTGTTGCACGACCAAAGATCGATACAGATACCTTAATGCGGCTTTTCTCGTAATCTACTTCTTCAACTGTACCGTTGAAATCAGCAAACGGACCATCGTTCACACGAACCACTTCACCCGCTTCGAACATTGTCTTAGGACGTGGAGACTCGCTCGCTTTCTCTAGACGGTTCAAGATAGCATCAGCTTCTTTGTCAGTGATTGGTGCAGGACGATCAGAGGTACCACCAATGAAGCCCATAACACGAGGAATGCTGCGTACTAAGTGCCATGATTCATCATTCATGATCATTTGCACTAATACGTAGCCAGGGAAGAACTTACGTTCGCTTTTACGGCGTTGACCTGCACGCATTTCCACTACTTCTTCAGTAGGTACTAAAACGTCACCAAAGAATTCTTCCATGTCGTGCATTTTAATATGTTCGCGTAACGATTGAGATACACGACCTTCATAGCCAGAAAAGGCTTGAACTACATACCAACGTTTTTTTGGAGCTTCACTCATGAATCAGAACCCTCTACACTCCAGTTGCTAGAGAAACTAAACGGACCATAATGCCGTCAATTCCCCAAAGCACTAGAGACATAACAATACATACAGCTAAAACGATCAATGTAGTTTGCATAGTTTCTTGGCGAGTAGGCCAAACAACTTTACGAATCTCCATACGAGATTCTTTTGCAAAATCGATCGCAGCTTTACCTTTAGTTGTTGTTGCTGCAACGCCTAGTGCGGCAGCAATCAGCACAACTACACCTGCAGCGCGAATTACAACAGACAATTCACCATACAGGTAATTACCCACAACAGCAGCAGCCAACAGTACAAAAGCGACTACCCACTTCATTGTATCTGCTGCACCTGAGCTATCAGGAGTTTCAGCGTTTGCTTTCATAAAACCAACCTGTGATAAGTCTTAAATATAGACGACAATAACCCCGCTGTTGCAGGGCACATTCCTTTGCGTTGCAAAACAACACATCTAACAGTCATTTTAGTTAAAAAGACCGTTTAATTCTTTGCTAAGAGTTAAAATTGATGTCAAAACACCCAACTCTTTTTTCAGCGCAGAAAAAGGGCATCAAATGATGCCCTTTTTACTAGTGGTTCGTCAAATCTTATGCAAAGATTTTAGCTACAACACCAGCACCAACTGTACGGCCACCTTCGCGGATTGCGAAACGTAGACCTTCGTCCATTGCGATTGGAGCGATTAGCTCAACAGTCATTTGAACGTTGTCACCTGGCATTACCATTTCTACGCCTTCTGGTAGAGTGATGTCGCCTGTTACGTCAGTTGTACGGAAGTAGAACTGTGGACGGTAACCCTTGAAGA
>NZ_JBFSPI010000042.1:0-41433 GCF_041464685.1 Vibrio sp. 10N.237.312.B06 | reverse complement strand
TCAAACCTATGCGAGTCACCCCAGCAGAGCTGGGGGTTTATCAATGTTTAATTAAGGCTGAAAACTACACATTTGCAGCAGAAATTCTTTCTTACCCAATCACGGTAAACAAGCAAGATATGGAAGCTCGCGAGATGAAAGCACAAGCTTACAAAGCATGGGCTGCAGACCAAGTGAACATCAACTGGCGTAACTGGGCGCTTAACGCGGCGGCTGAACTAGAGAACAAACGTGACTTCTCTAACATGATCAGCTTCGCTTCTGTTGACGTGCTTACTGCGCTACCAAGCAAGCAGATCTTCGACATGATGACTTCAACGCTTATCGCAGAAAACTCGTTAGACGTGAACATGATGCTAACGTACAACTTCTCTGATACGAACGAAGCATTCACTATCGAAATCCGTAACGGTATTGCTCAGTTACACGAAGAAGCAGTAAAAGGCGCAGACGTTCAAATCGACACCACTCGTGCAGTACTGAACCAAATCTTGATTGCGGGTCCAAACGCTCAACAAGTGATTGGTAGCAACCTACAGTCTGGTGCATTCAAGTTCTCGAACGGCGACATCAAAGGCTTCGGTCAATTCATGAGCTACTTCGATAAGCCAATGACTCCAGAAGAGATCATGCTAATCGTTCGTTAATTAGATATACACAAGCAAAGGCATGCTAAGGATGGCGAGCCGATAACTTAGGGACCCATTGTGGTCCCTTTATCGTTTATTTATTGGTACAGTTCGCAACCTTCACTCAACAATCTCGATCTATTGTTGAAGTAAGAAAACTGCCCTAGTTCGTTTAAGGTTCACACATGCTAAAACGATTTGCTCTCATTCTTTCACTCACATCTTCCCTAACTTTCGCTTGTGGTCTTCACCAAGATACAGGATTTAGTTTAGTGACAGAGCCCGGTTCACTAGAAGTCTTTGGCAACGTCATCACAGCCAGACAAGACGATGAATTCAACAACCTCAATAAACCGGATCATTTTCGACTCTTTGCCATCAAGGCTGCGCTTGCGAAACCCCACCCAAGCAAAATTGAGTTCAACTTATTCGAAGCAATTAAAGGTCATTACAGCCAAGTTAAACTTGAGAAAGGTGTCGATGTGTCAGGTCGAGATACTTTGCCTACAGAGGAAGATCTATTACTGATTACGGAACTCGATGTGTTCGATGCGCTAGCTACTGGCACCATATCTTGGGATCACGCGACACTAAACGGTTTGGTGATCATCAATGGCCCACAAGATAAACGAGAGCAACTTGAAGATTGGCTTAGTGATATTTTTGAAGGGTAGTTGGAATGAATTTAGTGAGAGAACAACGCCATAATCGAACCAGATACGGCTCGATTATGGGTAATTGAAGAGCAGTTAAATTGAAAAACAGTTACGCAGCTTGAGTCACTATGTTTTTACGCTGATTTTTAGTCATCAAATGATAAACCACAGGCACAAAGTAGAACGAGATAAGCGTGGTTAATACGGTACCGCCCACAATAGCGACCGCAAATGGAGGCCAGAAACCGCCACCAGCAATAATCAACGGCATAAAGCCACCAACGGTTGTGATTGTGGTTGAACTGATATGTCGAGTACAAGACATAACGGCATCAACGACTGCATCAACACTCCCAGAGGAAGCCTCCTTGTCTAGCTTCAATTCGGTCAGAATGACAATGGCCGCGTTGATCGCCAAACCTGCAATGCCGAGCATCGCGATGATCACCGTAAAGCCAAACGGATAACCGAAAGTCCACACCGACAACAACCCTAGCCCACCCGCCAATCCTGCTACCATGAAGATGATGCTACTCATTCGGAACGAGTTGAACGACATCACCACCACCAACACCATCAATACCACCACGACAGCGACATTCGAAATCAGGCTGTTGACTGAATTATCTCGTTCAGCTGATTCACCACCAAAACCAATCGTGTAGCCTGATGGCATCTGATAGTTTTCTAGGCGTTTTTGGAATTCATTGAGCACGGTTTGAGGCAAGACACCCGCTTCAATGTAGCCCTCAATGGTATTCACACGTTGCCCATTTCGGCGGGTTATCGCACCGCGGCTGGTCGTCAATTCCAGTTCTGCCAGAGTCGAAACATTGATCCCCGTTGAGTAGACATCAGAGCTGATTGGCAAACGAATATTGCTTAAGTGAGCCAAGTTTTCACGCGCCTCATCTGCCACACGAACACGGATTGGTACCGACTCACTGCCTTCAATCACAGAGCCACTTTCACGACCTGTCAGCGTAGTTTGCAGCATACCTGCGAACTGGTTCAATGAAATACCATTCAGCTTTGCGGTATCTTCATCGACCTTCAACCACACCTTCGGAGTACCTGGTTGCAGCGTTTCCCTTGTGTGCGTCACATGAGGAACACCCGCCAAAATCAATCGCACATCCTCACCAATCGCTTTCAACGTATCGAGGTTTTCACCATACACTCGCAGTTCAACGGGCGCGGTAAATGGAGGCCCTTGGTTAAGCTTACGTACCAAGATTTGTGCTTCCGGCACCTCTTCATCCAACATCTTTTGCAACTGTGGAATTAGCGCATTGGCTTGGTCAAAGTTCTCTGTTTTCACCATGGCTTGCGAGAAGTACGGCGCGTTATTTTGCCTTGCTTGCAGGTTGTAATAGAAGGATGGGAAGTTTGCGCCCACTAGCCAATCGATACGCTCCACTTCAGGGTAACGATGAATGATATCGTCGATTTTTTCAGAGGTATTTTTGGTGGCGTAAATGCTCGCTTGCGGCGGCATGTAAACCTGAATCTCAAACATGTCTCGGTCTGATGGCGGGAAGAATTGCTCTGTCAGCTGAGACATACTCCAGTAACCGGTAAACGGTACCAATAACACAAGAGCTATAGTGATGATTGGATGCGTCACACCAAAACGGACAGAAGACGAGAACCAACGCGTCAAAGCCGGGATTCTCAAACCCGTCATGTACCAATGGTGCTGCCCTTTCTTGTCGACATCACTGAGTTGTTTCGGCAGTAGCTTGGTCGCTAAGCCTGCGATTAAGGTGTGCGAAATAATGTAAGAGCCGATCAATGAGAAAGAAACGGTAATCGCAATACCACCGACAAATTCACCCGATGCACCCGGCATCAAGATAATCGGGGCAAACGCCAACACGGTAGTTAAGGTTGAGCCTAATAACGGCACCCATAAATGCTTCAACGCATTCATGGTCGCTTCTGCTCGTTGTTGCCCTTTCAAACGATACGCCTGAATGGTATCGACCATCACCACCGCGTTATCAACCATGATCCCGAGCGCCACAATTAGGCCTGTCACCGACATTTGGTTAATCGGCACACCGGTCATTTTCATGATCGACAAGGTCAATAATGAGGTTAACGGCAGAGAAATGGCGACTAAGATCGCGGCACGCACGCCTAAAGTGACAAACAACACAATCAAGATCAGACCGAAACCGATCATCAAGCTTTTGCCTAAATCGTCTAAGCGAGTTTCGGTATAACCTTGCTGATTAAAGAGCACCGTCACCTTAACGTTACTTGGTAACTCTTGCTCAAATTTACCAATCAGAGCATTAGCTCGCGACGTCCAGTTGTCGACTCTCAGATCAGGATGCATTCTTGCCGCGACAATCACACCCGGCTCACCATCAATAATGGCAATCTGGTCTTGTGGGGTTTTCTCACCACGCTTCACAGAAGCAATGTCTTCCATACGGATGATGTGACCATTGCTATCAGTGGCTATTGGCACTTGCTTAATGCGTTCAATAGAATCGAGTTCAGATTTAATTTCTAAGCCAAAGCGAGAATAAGCACTCACTAACTCGCCGGCGGAGTTCTTGGCGTCTGCCCCTTCGAGCGACTCAGCAATATTGGCACTTGAGCGCCCTAACGCCGCTGCATCGGCAGTACGCAAACTGATTTGAATCTCTTCTTGTGGCATCCCGTATTCATCAACGAATTCAGTACCCGACAAAGTTCGTAACCGCTTGGCGAGCTCTTTGGCATAACGGCCCAGAGTTAATCTGTCAGGCTCGCCTGCACCAGACCAAGTTAGAGATGCGATAGTTGTGAAAGCATAGGTATGGTCGCTATCGAGATCGGGAGATTGAGAGCCCGCAGGCAAAATGGATTCGATGTCAGATAACTTGTCGCGAGCTTGAGACCAAACTGGCTCAGGCTCGGTGATGGTGTCATTCAATTCTAAGGTGACAATAGACACGCCCGGTCTTGAGGTTGAGCTCACGAGTTTAACTTCACTCAGCTCACGCAGCTTGTTCTCGATAACTTCTGTTACCAAGGTTTCAACACGTTCGGCACTGGCTCCGGGGAAACTGGTTGTGATGTTCGCGTAACGGTTGATGATTACTGGGTCTTCTGCACGTGGCAACGTCATGAACGCAGAAATACCACTCACCATGAGCAGTGCGGTCATTAAGATAAGCAGTCGAGTGTTGGAAATAGTCTCTATGATTTTCATGCTATTCCCTATTCAGCAGTAACGCTTGCTGGCTTCACGGTTTGTCCGGGAACTAAACGATGTAAGCCACTGGCAATCACTTGTTCACCGTCTTCAATCGCCCCACTCACGTACGCTTGTTGATTGTTGGCAAACAACACCTGAACACTTCGGCGCTCAACTTTGTTGTCTTCACCAATCACAAAGATGTTCCACACACCGCGCAATCCATCAATCAAACCCGTTAATGGCACCCAGTAGCCTTGGTCATCAAGCTGCTCATCAAATTTCAAATAGGCAAGTTGCCCTTCTAACACCGACGATTGTTCAGGAAACAAGTAACGCAAACCGACACTGCGAGACTGTGTGTCGACCATTGCGCCCGGATTCAACAGGCTCACAGCGAATTCATCTCGCCCGACGCGAATACTTGGGGCGGAAAGTGAAGTAACCTTTTTCATTTGATGGGCAGGAATACCGATAAAGGCTTCTTTCCCTTCAGAGGCAAGCAGTGTAAGAGTTGGATTCCCTATATTCACTACATCTCCAAGCGAGACAAAGCGTGTTGCGATGGTCCCTGAATATGGCGCACGAACTGTCGATTTCACCAGCTTCAATTGATTGCCTTTTACCGAGGCATCAATACGCAGCAAGTTCGCCTGCAATACGCGTTGCTCACTGGTTAACGAATCAATCTCAGCTTCGGCACTGAAGCCTTTCGCTTTCAATGAACGTTGACGTTTAAGGTTCGCTGCCACCAAACTCAATTGAGCTTTGACTTCTTCAGCCTGCGCTTTCAGTTGGCTAGACTCGGTTTCCAAAAGTTGGGTATCCAGTCTGATCAACGGCTGACCCGTTGTGACTGTGTCACCGACATCCACCAGAATCTCGTTTACTTTGCCCGCCAGTTCGAAACCTAAATTAGCCTGTTGACCCGCCTTAACCACACCGACATATTCACGTTGTACTGCATAAGAAGGAGACAGCGCCAAGGCCATCGTTTCCACGGTTAAAATAGTTTGGACGCTCGATGCCGTTTCAGCGGTTGAATCAACCGACTCTTGGGCTTGTTCCTTTTCGCCACATCCAACAAGAAAAGCCGACAACGCCACTGCCACTGCGCTTCCCTTCATCAATTTATACATACGTACTGTTCCTATGCGGTACTCAATTATGTTCTTTTTTTAGACTAACCAAATCAAACTAGACTGTCTAGTTTGATTGTGTTAAAAATAAGTTTCATCGTTAATGATTGATAAAACCATCACAAAAAGCATAATGCTTAGCGCAGAACGAAATGCATTGAACTGAGCAACACCAAGCAACGAGAAACAGCACGTGACTAAAATCATCAAGAGTGAACAGAAGAGATCGCAGATCTTAACCGCAGCCAGCCAACTTTTCTCTGAATATGGCTTCAAGATCAATATGGATCAGATAGCCAAAGCAGCGAACGTTTCTAAGCAAACGGTCTACTCTCACTTTAAAAACAAAGACGAACTTTTCGAAACCTGCATGCAAACCAAGTGTGCGGAGCGAGAACTCAGTCCTGCAGCCTTTGATATGGATGCTGCGGTGGGTGATGAGTTGGTGAAGTTTGGTGTGAAGTTTCAGGATTTATTACTTGATGAACAATCTAGACAAACCTTTCAAAATGCCATTAGCCAAGCGAATACGCATCCAGAGATCGCCTCTATCTATTTAGAAACTGGCCCTCAGAAAACCACAAAATTACTCGCTGATTATTTGCAGTCGAAAATAGACTCTGGTGATCTCACACTGTCGACATCAAGCTCGCCAGTCATTGCAGCCAGACAACTGCTGCTTATGTTCCATGGTAAGTCAGCGTATTGGGGATTCTTCGGACACGATAGCGGAGAATCTGAAGAAGAAAGACTTCACTACACTCGCGAGTGTGTCGCGCTATTCTTAAACGGCAATCAGCCTCGTTAATCGTTCAAGGTTCAAGGTTCATGTCGCCGTTAGCTCGCATTTTAAACTGACTCAAGAAGTAACTCATAGAAACGTTTAGCAGCAGGGCCTGTCTTGGCTCCTTTTGGTAAAGTCAGGTGCAGCGGAACGTGATACCCACTGCCATTTTCGACATTCAACACAGTGAGCTTGTCACTTCCTCGGCTTTCAACAATGTGCTTTGGTAGTCGACAATACCCGACTCCCTGCTCTACCGCGCCAAACGCATGGTCGAAATTGTCCACCGTAATACGCTGACTCGACTTCAACCAGCCCACATCCTGTTTGTTCCCTTGCTTTTTGCTGCCTTGACTAGTTTGAGCACCTAAATCTCGCACCACAATTTGCGGCAAAGACGACAGTTGATTCAACGACACTGAAACGGCACTTGCTAACGGATGTGAGCTAGCAACTACTGGCTCCATCATCGTAAAACCAAAGGCTTCGGCTGAGTAATTAGTAATAGGCAAGTTGATGATAGCCACATCAGCCAGTTCTTGAGTCACCAGTTCGGTTGTTTTAGACAGAGACGTTTCAATCACTTGTATCGATGTGGTGTTGTTCTCCGTCAAAAATGCAGCCATCGGTTGATAAAGGCGTTCAAGGCAGCACAAGTGATCAACAGCAACCACAATTTCAGACTCAACACCTTTCGCTAGCTGTTCACTGATCAACTCTAGCTCGCGAGCTTGTTCCAACATACTGCTTGCACGCCGCAACAGTGATTTCCCATCCTCCGACAATACCGCCCGACGCCCTTCAACCTGCACTAAAGTCACGCCTAATTGGTCCTCCAATTTTCTCAGCGCATAAATCAGCGTGGTATGGCTCTTGTTCAATTGCACTGCCGCCGCCTGAATGCTGCCTGCACGGTCAATTTCGTAAAGCGTTTGCCATTGGTCGAGGGTGGTTTTCAATCTCATCGGTCTAAAATCCTGACAGTTAATAACTATATTATGAACTTTTCTGTCTGTTTTTTACAGGTAATATCTATTTCAACAGGCAATCAAGCCTCCTATGTTTTGCGAAATGACCATGAGTCTCAGCGCAATACCAAGTAACTGTTTGGAGAAATAACCATGAAATTATTACAAGTCGATTTTGAATTTAGCGGCCCATTTGGTGAAGAGATGTCAAACGCACTCGTTGACCTAGCAAAGTCTATTAACAACGAACCGGGCATGATCTGGAAAATTTGGACAGAGAACGAAGCAGAAAAACTGGGCGGTGGTGTCTACCTTTTTGAAGACCAACTCAGTGCAGAGACGTACCTAGCGATGCATAGCGCTCGCTTAAAAGAGATGGGGGTTGAAGAAGTGCGTGGTGTGATTTTTGACGTCAATCAGCCATTAACTACCATTAATAAAGGCCCAATCAACGGTTAATCAAACTTGTTCATTCGCTGAATGACAACAAAGATACTGAATAGCTAAGTAATAAATAGAGAGATACGTAATGAACAACAAAACTTTTCTTAGCCTACACGGCATTATTTACGCAGGGTTTGCCATCGCACTGTTTTTTATCCCAACGGTAATGTGGCCCATGTACGGCGTAGAGATCAATGATAAGTACGCGTACTTTCTCTCTCAACACACCAGTATATTTTTGGGTGGTATCGCTGCAATAAGCTGGCTGCTTAGAGACATTGAACCTGGCTTGTCCGCTAAAAAGCTCATCCAAGGCTTGGTGGTTACAAATATGCTCGGCGCCATCATCACATTGTATGCGGCATTTACAGGAATATTTGTTGGCTTCGGCTGGAGTGATCCGGCGTTCTTCCTTTCACTATCGGTGCTCAGCGTGTTGCAGGTTCGTCGACAAGGCTAGTTCATACAAAACCAAACCAAACCAATAAAAAAGGAACAGATGCACTCATCATCTGTTCCTTTTTCTCAATCAACTGTCGTTAACCTAGCGCGCTCAGCTTATTTACTGTGCTCAACGTAAATCAATTCATCAGTATTGAAGCCACGCTCTTTAGACATCGCTTTGAACTTCTCCATCACTTCTGGTGCAACCTCTGGTGTTCTTGAAAGTAACCACAAGTAGTCGGTATCTGGGCCCGAAACAAACGCGTATTGGTAATTCTCTTTGTCCAACTCAAACACCACATAAGCTCCGTAGAAGGGGCCAAAGAACGACACTTTTAGATAACCCTGATCGCTGCCTTCGACAAAGTACGCCTTACCTTCCGCTTCGTTCCATTCGCCATCTTCAGCCGAATAGCCGCGGTTAATCACCTTAACGCCACCATCATCACGCAAGCTATATTCGGCACTTATGTTATCTAAGCCACGCTCAAACGAGTGGTCTAAACGAGCCACTTCGTACCATTTGCCCAAGTATCTATCCAATTCAAACTGTTGAACGGGCTTTACTGTTTCAGGCATGCCCGCGCAACCACCCAATAGAATCACACTAAGCAGCAATAATATTTTTTTCATCCTAACCTCGACTTGTTTTTATTAGTAATGCGAGTAAGCCTTGTGAAAACATAAACTTACATCCTTGGTAATACGTTAAATCCATTTTTAAAGTTCACCTAACTGTAATTTATTCAGAATCTTATGTGAATTGTTTAGTCTGCGAATGAATCAATGGTGTTTCATTGCTATTCGATATTGAGTCAGAGTCACCACTAAATTTACGGCAAGTTAACTTAGTCAGGAGAGCAACTATGGACACTTTATTATCAAAAATCCGCGATATGATTCTTACCACTCGCTTTCTATACTTACTAAACAGTGGAACATGGAATAAATAACAATGAACAATAAGCTCACTTTGCCACGCACTGCATGGATTGCATTATTCGCTAGCCTAGTCTCTGTGCCATCGGCTTTTTCTCAAAGCCTAACCGCAGACCAGATCTTTACCAATGCCGACATATATGGGCATCGCGAGTCAGACTCGATCGTTACCCATAAAGGCAAGATCATCTTCATCGGTGACCACGCTCAGGCGCAATCTTTTCAAGGTCAGAGTACCGATGTCATCGACTTGGAGAATGCCTTTGTTTTGCCGGGGTTCATTGATAATCATAACCATGTGTTTGAAGCCGCCTCAGAGCTGGGTGGCAATTGCGAACTAGACTCTGAAGCCACATTAGAAGAGCAAATCCCTTACTTAGAAGCGTGTAAAATCAATGCCGAAACCAATGGTCGAGGCTGGCTGATGGGTTATGGCTTTTCTCTTGAGTCGACACTCGACAGCGACTCTGAATACACACCACTTGAGATCATCGACAGTATCTTCCCTGATCGCCCCGTGGTGCTTATGGAGCAAACCTCTCACTCTATGTGGGTCAACTCAAAAGCCTTAAAAATAGCCAAAATAAGCCAACAATCTCCTGATCCACAAGGTGGCGCTTATTTAAAAGACCAAGACAGCGGCAAGCTCAATGGCATCTTATTAGATAACGCTGGCGACCAAATTATGGAGATGGCGTGGAACAGCCAAAGCGAGCTCTTTGAACAAAGCTACCAAGGGTTAATGTTCGGTCTTGAAGAAGCCGCTGCGCACGGCATTACCACCATCGGTGACGGCCGGATGTACTGGAAACGAGGCTGGTATGACGTTTGGCTAGAAGCGGAGCAAAACCAAGATTTGACGGCTCGCGTGTCATTACGCCCTTGGGTTTACCCATCAATGGCGATACCCTCTCAATTAGAAGTCTTCGAGAAGATGTATTCCGATGATAAAAGCCGTCTGTTGCTCGTCGATCAGGTAAAAATGTACAGCGATGGCATCTTCATTAACGGTACAGCAAAAACACTCGCGCCCTATTTAGATACCTATCTGCCACAGTCTCCCAATGGCCTAAACTACATTCCACCAGCACAGATGAAAGAGTGGCTAACCGCGCTCGATAAAATCGGTTTTAGTGCGCACATTCATGCGATTGGTGATGGTGCCGTTCGTGAATCTCTTGATGCGATAGAAAGCGTGCGTAAACAAGGTTCGCAAAAGCCTTATACCCTAACTCACATAGAGTTAATCAATGATGAAGACGTTCCCCGCTTCAAGCAGCTCAATGTCTCGGCGGACTTCCAAGTCGGTTCCGGTTACGTAGCCAAACATCAACACCAATGGGCCGAAGCTTTCCTTGGTGCTCGCCGCGCCAAAGCCATGATGAACTTAGACGCGATACTTAAGACTGATGCCAATATCACCTTGAGCAGTGACTGGAACGTACACGACATCAACCCTCTAGTTGGAATCGCAAATAGCTTAATCATGGGTAAAACAGGCCTAACTGATATCTACACAGCTATCGACGCTTACACGCTCAATGCAGCAAAGAGCCTTGGTATCGAAGACGTCACGGGGTCTATTGAGGTTGGAAAATCAGCGGACTTCGCGATTCTCAACAAAGACATCACTACAATATCGGCAAGACAAATAGCCAAGACTCAGGTGTTGATGACAGTGTTAAGAGGGGATGTGGTTTTCGAAGACGCTGCTTTCAAAGACATAAATTAGCAAACCAACGCTCGACACAAAGCCGTTTGCTACCAGTTAATTTGCTATCCGTTAGCTCACTTCCAATTAATTCACTAAAAAGTATCAGGGGAAATATAAGATTAAGCTTGCTCAGCGAGCTTGGTATTTCCCTTTATTTTTACAACATAAGTCGTCGCGAAAATCAGTAGAGAAAATAGCCCACATAAGTAGATGGGATACTGAGGGTTCAAGGTTGAAGTAAACGCAAGTAATGAAGCGACGCCATAGCCTAGAGTATGAGACATAGCGATGTACCCTGCGGCTGCGCCCGGTGTACCACTTTGCTTTTCAGTGGCAAACAACGTGTAAGCAGGAACAAGCAACGCTGCGCCAATCGCTGTCAGTACCATCGCCACAGCTAACGCCCACATACTGGGAATCAAGAACACTCCAAAGCCGACAAGCAAACCCAATGCCCCCCAACGGTACATAACAAACGGTGTCAGCTTTTCTTTTTTGATAACCAAGAGTTGAGTAGCAAAAGTACAGGCAGCACTGATAGTCAAAAGAATCCCGATCGTGTCACTTATTTGATCGGTAGGCCAACGGGTGATCGAATAGATAAGTGGAGAAAAACTGTATTGCAACAACGCGACTGCGGCACACAACAACAACCCGCAAGATAAAAAAGGCAGTAATGTTTTATTCGGTAACCAAGGTGCTTGCCCTATTCCTTCAGCCTTCCGAGTTTCTTCTTTAGGGGTTGGTAACAACATCGTGACAAGTAAAGCAACACACGGCAAAAAGATCATCACGATCAGGGGAGCAAAAGGCGATAACTTTAACGCTAAAATGGAGACCAAAGGCCCAATTAATCGACCAACACTTAGGCCAAGACTCACTGATGTAATAGCCTGTAAACGGTTCTTCTCACCACACAATAATATCGCCCAATGCTGACTCGCAGGCACCATTCCAGACACCGTACAACCATAAATAATTCGCGCGACCACCAGCCCAATCAAACAAAACACGAATGCCTGCCCCTGTTTGCTAAACATGGCGAAAAAACACAACAAAGCAAAGCTGATAGCCATGCCTATCAGTGCTTGAATGACTACTTTTTTAGGGCCATATTTGTCGCTCTGCCTTCCCCAAAACGGCGCAGATGGCAGAAATAATATGCTTCCTATTGCGATAAGAATCGACCACGTAGGCAAGCTAAATGAAGACTGTTCCACAAGAAAAGGCAGGGAAACGAGTAAGCCGTTTTGCCCAATTCCCATAAGAGCCGAAGCAAGACCAATAGCCAATAGTTGAAATTTTTTATTTTGTATCACAGACATAAACTCGAAGGCGCTAGATAAGGTTGGTAGGTTCGTAGTGGGCACGAGCACATTACAATGATAAATAGATTGATTTAGCGAATAATTATCATTTTAATTTCACTGTGTTACATTAGCGGCTAGCAGCCCATAACTCAACTTCATATTGCATTATGTACACACTTACCAATGCCTCGTTCGAAATCGACGATAAGAAAATCCTTTCGCCAACGACTTTGACCTTTGAACCAAAGAAGATCACCACCTTGCTTGGCCATAATGGATGCGGCAAATCGACACTCATTAAACTGTTAAGTCGACAAAACACGCCAACAGAAGGTGACGTTTTCTTCAATGAGCAACCACTCGCCTCATACAGTAACCTTGAATTTGCACACCAAGTCGCCTACCTGCCGCAGCACCCACCGATTACTGATGGCGTGACCGTTCGTGAACTGGTTTGCTTTGGCCGTTATCCATGGAAAGGCG
This sequence comes from Vibrio sp. 10N.237.312.B06, assembly GCF_041464685.1. Taxonomy (NCBI): domain Bacteria; kingdom Pseudomonadati; phylum Pseudomonadota; class Gammaproteobacteria; order Vibrionales; family Vibrionaceae; genus Vibrio; species Vibrio sp. 10N.237.312.B06. The sequence continues at coordinate 28,730 of NZ_JBFSPI010000042.1, read as the reverse complement.
CATTTGGACGTTACAGCAAAGATGATTATGCCATCGTAGACGAAGCGATTAAGAAAGTTGGCCTTAACGCCTTTTCTGACCGATTTGTCGCGACACTTTCCGGCGGAGAAAGACAAAGAGCTTGGGTCGCCATGCTGCTTGCTCAGCAAAGCCAATGTATTTTGCTTGATGAACCAACCTCAGCACTCGATGTTGCGCACCAGCATGAATTGCTCGCTTTAATCAGAGAGCTTAATCAGTCACTCGGCTTAACCGTGATCATGGTGCTTCATGATGTGAACATGGCCGCCAAATTCAGTGATCATTTGATTGCGCTTCATTCTGGGAAAGTGATTGCTTCCGGTTCGCCTAAAGATTTGATGACGCCAGAAACACTAATGCAAATCTACGGAATGGAGCTTGCGCTCTTTAAACACCCTGAGACAGGGCAACCTATCAGCTACATCCCTTAAATCAAAAGGAACCTGTTGTGAAAAAGTTCATCACCATGCTGTTCACAGTATTAGCTTTCAACGCCCTTGCTCTAGAGAGCGTTCACGCACTAGAAATCAAACATGAAATGGGCAGTGTCTCTTTCGATGCTACACCTAAAAAAGTGGTGGCTTTAGATTGGGCACTCACCGAAACCGTATTAAGCCTAGGCGTTGAGTTGCAAGGTGTGGCAGACGCACAAGGTTATCAGCAATGGGTGGTAAAACCTGCGTTAAATGCAGACGTGACAGATGTGGGATCTCGAAGAGAACCAAACCTAGAGCTACTAACAGAACTCAAACCTGACGTCATTTTAATCAGTGAGCATATGGCGGCGGCCTACCACCAGCTCAATAAAATCGCACCTGTCTTGGTTTACAGTGTCTACAGCAAAAAGAAACAACCACTTGAATCCGCAACTTCGGTTACCCTCTCTTTAGGCAAGCTATTTAACAAAGCACAACGCGCCCAACAAGTGATTGATGAGACAAATAAGAGACTAAGCGATAACGGTGAAAAAATACGTGCCGCAGGCAACTCAGACAAACCACTGATTTTTGCACGCTTTATCAACGACAAAACCTTACGCATTCATAGCCAAGGTTCATTAGCGCAAGCTACCATAAGCAGCATGGGTCTTAAAAACGACTGGCAAGAGCAGACAAACCTCTGGGGTTTTACCACTACAGGTACTGAAAGGCTCGCTGAACACCAACAGACGAATGTGATGATCTTTGGTCCGCTAACGGAAGAAGAGCATAAGAAACTGACTCAATCCCCTCTTTGGCAAGCGATGGCGTTTACGCGTACAGACTCCGTTTACGAACTTCCTACCATCTGGACCTTCGGTGGGCTAATCGCCGCTCAAAGGTTTAGTGACCACATTACCGAACTGCTTATCCAAAAATAATGGCTACCGCAAAGATCGAAAAAACCGTCACCGGGCGATTCAATATCAAGGCAGCGGCACTACCTGTCGCTGCTGTTTTGTTGATCAGCTCGCTACTGCAAATTACCGCTCCTTACTCGCAAGGGGTTGGCTTGATTTGGGATACGCTGTTTCACTTTGATTCTTCAAATTATCAGCATCTGATTACTCACCTCACCTATTTACCTAGGCTTGCCGTCGCTCTCATTTGTGGTTTTGCACTGGCAGTCTCTGGGTGTGTGATGCAATTTGTACTGCGTAACCCCATTGCCTCACCTACCACATTGGGTGTTGCTGCGGGCGCAGAACTCGGCATGGTATTAGGGATCCTCTTAATCCCTGCTAACCTAGCTATTCCAGGGTTTATTCCCGCTTTCATCGGGGGTAGCCTTGCAACAGGCTTAGTTTTTACCTTAAGTTCTGCACGAGGCTTTTCACCATTACACATGGTGTTAGCCGGTATGGTGGTCAGCCTATTTTTAGGCTCCCTCAACACCATGTTGCTCATGCTGCATGAACAACGGCTAACCAGTATTTTTGTTTGGGGTGCCGGTGTACTGAATCAGAATGATTGGTCGAGCGTGCAGGTTCTCATACCTTTGGTCTCGATCCCGACGCTGTTATTACTGGTTTTACAGCGTCCATTATCAGCGCTGCAATTTGGCGATAATGTCGCCACTTCGCTTGGTGTAAACATCAAACAAATCAAATTGCTTTGCTTATCGTTGGCGATCTTTATTACTGCAGCCGTAGTCAGTGAAGTAGGCTTAATCGGATTCGTTGGCATTGTGGCTCCTGCTATCGCTAGGCTTATCGGTGTAAGAGCACTCGCGAAACAGATTCTGGTCAGCGGGTTGGTAGGCAGCTTCATTCTATTGATTGTGGATTTAGTGATTCAGCCCTTCTCTGGCTTCGGTGGCGAACTGCTCCCTACCGGCGCAATGACGGCGCTACTGGGTGCTCCTTTCTTATTGTGGTTACTGCAACGTACCAAGCTGCAGTCCGATCTCAAAAACCGCAGTGAAACCATTGAGCACTACAAATTCGTCAGTACGCGTAAAGTACTTGCCGCGATGTCAGTACTATTGATGGCAATGTGTGTTCTTGCCCTTACAGTAGGTAAAAACCAGTTCGGCTGGAATCTTGAACTCAACCCATCGCTATTCGATCTACGTCTACCGCGTGTATTAGTCGCGCTATTGGCAGGGATCGGGCTTGCGTTTGCAGGCACAATTATTCAACGCATCTCAAACAACCCAATGGCGAGCCCCGAAGTATTGGGGATCAGCTCAGGGGCTGCTCTGGCGTTAGTGCTCGGCACACTATTTGGCACTGCTGTCGGCCGAGAAGAGCAAATGCTGCTTGGTACACTCGGCGCAACTTCAGTGACTGCCGTGGTTTGGCTGATGGGAAGAAAACACAATTTCGCCCCAACGCAAACCTTGTTAACTGGCATCGCGCTAAGTGCAGGGCTCGACGCTCTATTGCGCATCACAATGAGCTCGGGTAATGAGAATGCAACCGCGCTCCTCACTTGGCTTTCAGGATCGACTTATTTAGTCGCTAATCAAGATGTCATTTTGCTCGCCGTTGGGGTTGCCATCATAAGTGCAGTGGCGCTGTCTTTGAATCGCTGGATAGAGCTGATTAACTTAGGCGACGTCACCACAAGCAGCCTAGGTATGAACACAACCGCTGTTCGATTGACTTTGCTTTTGCTAGTCGCGGCACTAACAACTCTGTGCACCATCGTCATTGGGCCATTAAGTTTCATTGGATTATTGGCGCCGCACATGGCGCGTTCGCTTCACCAATATCGCGCGATTCCTCAAATGCTCACTGCAGCATTATTAGGCGCTATCATCATGGTTGCTGCCGACTGGATTGGTCGTACGCTATGGTTCCCTTGGCAGTTCCCTGCAGGTCTATTAGCCTCTCTAATTGGTGGCGGTTACTTCCTCTATCTAATGAGAAAATAAGCACACACGAGAAGTCACTTTCTCCGCTTAAAGCCCCCGTTTGAAGCCTCTATTTGAAGTCGAGGCTTTAAGCGGGCTCTCTTCTTACCCACTCATCAACACACTTGCCAACAAAGCTATCAATAACCGCCAACCATTCAATTCCCAATGAACCTCTAAATTACCAACCAACCTATCCATTACAACAGGTTGATTAACATTGTCTTTTGGTTACAAAAACACAATTTATGGTATTTAAGCCTTTTTGTGTTTACCATGGAATCAAGATTAAACACATACTCTGAGCGTCATGGACACAACGACAATTACAAAGCTCCAACAAAATTTGTTATTCAAGGTCATCGCGAGGCTAAAAGCCGACAACGCGAAAGCGGGAAGCAGCCTAAATGAATCATCTTTGGCGCAGCAATTCGAAGTATCAAGAAGCCCTATTCGAGCGGTGCTAAAACACTTGTCAGCGCAAGGCATCACTAAAGTCGTCCCTTATAAAGGGTCTGTATTACAAACCGATGCGGCAGATATCGAAATTTCAGGCCAAGACAACGACCAACAACCTCGCCAAGAACAATTATACCTGCGCGTACTCATGGATTTATTCTTTAGTGAGTTAGGTCAGTCGTTTTCCGAGAAAGACCTGCAACAACGTTATGATGCCAACCGTGGTGAGATGCAAAGCGTACTGCGCCTGTTAGAAAGCGATGGTATTTTTCGTCGCAGTCCAGGGTACAAATGGCAGCTTGATGGTGTGTTGAACACCCTAGAAAGACACACCGAAAGTTATCGCTGTCGACTCATTTTCGAGCCTGCTGGCCTACTCGAACCAACATGGACACTTGATAACAGTGCAATTGAAAGCTGCCGAGATCGCCATGCTCAAGCGATTCAGACCCCAGAATCTGTCAACGCCAGTCAACTCTTTAGCCTCAGTGCTGAGTTTCACGAGCAACTTGCCGCATGTTCAGGAAATCGCTTCTTATTGAGCACCATGCAACAACATAATCGCCTACGTAAAGCGACCGATCTCGTCTCGATGCACATTCAATCTTCGGTCACTAAATCGTGCCAGCGTCGCCTAGAGATCATCGAATTGGTGCTCGAAGGTGACAACCAAACGGCCTCGACAAAATTAGCTCAGCTACTGGAAAATGACATTCGAGTCATGAAACGCACCTACAACGACGTAATGACGGTCTCTATGGAGCAGCGAGAAAGCTTAATCAACAGCATCATGGCAAAAAACAGTTAACTACGTGAGCAGTCAAATCATGGCTGCCCTTATCGTGTCCTTCTACCATCGAAAATACCATTCTGACTTCATGAACACACGAGGGCCTGTTTACCTTTCGTTGTTAAATTTTGTTCAAAAGATCAACAGGCCCTAATACCTGCACTTTCACACCTTCTGAATTATATGGTTCACACCCGCTTAAACACTTGCGGAACAAGGCACTGGCTCTGTTCAGCCCGAGTGACTAACCCCCTCGGCAAACAAGTGTTTCCAAATCTATAAAATAAAATTGCATTTTCATATTGTATTTTCGCAACAAAAACACAATAATAATGATTCTTATTTGGAATTGATAAACTTAACGATAATACTTCGTACTTTAACTATAGAAGTAGTAACCGCTTAGGTGGCGTGAATGCGAACGTATACAAGCTTGAAAGATATCGAGATGAGTATGTTTGGGGCCATAAGTAAGTGACCACTGTTAACCTCTTTTCTAATTTAGGAGGCTTCATTTATTACTAACCAGTAAAGATGAACGCTTGTTTACTTATAAAAAACAAAGTCATCGCACAAATATGAGTCTTTGTGCAGCCTTTTATTGATCAAGATTGAGAACAAAATGAAAACCGAAAAAGGAAGTTTCAAGCTTTCCACCGTTACGCTAGCGATTGTCGCAGCAAGCACAGTGTTTACAGCCCAAGCACAAGAATACACAACCGAAGAAAACATGGTGGTTGTCGCTAGCCGAACACCTAAAGCGATCAGCGACATTCCGGGAACCGTTTGGTACATCGACGCCGATAAAATCGAACAAGAATACCGTGGCGGTAAATCATTAGGTGAAATTCTATCGGCGAGCATTCCCTCTTTAGATGTCAGCAGCGGCGCTCGTACTAACTATGGTCAGAATTTACGTGGCCGTAAGATGCTCGTTATGATTGATGGTGTATCACTGCAATCCTCTCGCCAAATCAGCCGCCACTTAGATTCCATCGACCCATTTAACATTGATCGCATCGAAGTGTTATCGGGTGCAACATCTATCTACGGTGCCGGTGCTTCTGGTGGTGTCATCAACATCATCACTAAAAAAGCACAAGGTGAAGAGTTAGAATTCGAATCTTATGTCGGTGGCTCATCGGGCTTTAATTCAGGTGAAGATTTCGATTACAAAGTCGGTCAATCTATCTCTGGCGGTAACGACAAAGTTCAAGCTCGCTCTTCTGTGGTTTACACCGAGACACAAGGTGTATTCGACGCAGATGGCGATATTGTTACTCCTGACATTTCACAAGGCTCACTGCAGTTCAACAAGACGGTAGATTTCCTGACAACTGTCGGCGTGAACCTGTCTGAGACCAAAAAGCTCAACTTCCTAGCACAATATTACGATAGCCAGCAAAACTCTCCTTACGGTCTATACATCACCGGGCGCGATTTTGTTGACGTACGTAAAGGGTTTTACTCGGATCGCGAACACGGAACTGAGCGCATCATGCTGAGTGCCTCTTACGTCAATGATCAATTCCTTGGGCATCAGTTTATTGCTGAAGCTTCATACCGTAAAGAAGACCAAACTTACACGCCTTACTTCCAATCTTCTGGTCAACAAATTACCGATGTTATTTCATTAAAAACAGCACTGGCTAAGAGCTTCAATAAATTCAATATTGTTTATGGTATCGATGCGTATCAAGATCAGCTTGATAGCAATCAAGCGCTTTACGATCGCACCATTGCGAACAATTCAGGCAACTTAGTCAACAAGACCTATGCACAAGTGGGTCGCTATGCAGGTGTTAAAGTCAGCTCTATCGCAGGCTTTATACAATCTGACTATGCGATCACCGATGATTGGACGGTGGAAGGTGGATTCCGCTACCAATACATCTCTAACAAGATTGATGATTTTGTCGGCTACAGCCAGCAGAAGAAAATTGCTGCTGGTAAAGGCAAAACAGCAGACGCAGTACCAGGTGGTGAAACTGATTACGGTGTTGGCTTATTTAACCTAGGTACGATCTACCACCTTAATAACGAGTCTCAAGTTTGGGCAAACTTCTCGCAAGGTTTCGACCTTGCAGACCCAGCTAAATACTACGGACAAGGCAGCTACAAGCTCGTTGGTGATCACTGGAAACTCAACGACAGCATCAACGTTAATGACTCAAAAATGTCTGGTATCAAAACCAACAGTTTCGAGTTAGGTTACCGCCTTGATACTGGTGAGCTAAGCTTGCAAACCGCGGCTTACTACTCACAATCTGACAAATCAGTGAAGTACAACAGAAAGACATTGCTGATTGAAAACATCAATGACAAAAAGCGAGTGTACGGGCTAGAGGCGATGGCTTCTTACTGGGTACATGACAACATTCAACTGGGCGCTTCTGGTCACTACGTCACCTCTGAAGTGAAAGGTAACGACGGTTGGAAAGATGTATCTGCAGGAAGTGCAAGTACTTCTAAAGCAAGTGCTTGGGCAGGTTGGTATGACACAGACCTATCTGTAAAAGTACAAAGCCAAACTATGTTTGATTACGAAGACGACAAAAACAAACTTGATGGCTACACCGTGTTTGATCTAGTGAGTACGTATCAGCTTCCGGTCGGTAGTCTAGGTTTTGGTATTCAAAACTTACTGAACAAAGACTACACCACTGTTTGGGGTCAACGTGCTCAAATCCTTTACTCGTCTCATTACGACTCAGCAGCGTATGACTACAAAGGCCGCGGCCGTACTTACACTCTGAACTACCAAGTTAAGTACTAATTAATCGGTCTGCATAAGCTGAATTAGTCGCCCACTCTGAAGTGTGGGATGGCTAAAAGACAAAAAGGGTTGGCAAACATGCCAACCCTTTTCAATTGACAGTTCATTCCGAACTCCCCTATGTTTAATTCTACTTATGCTTAAGCTGTCTTTTCTTTCAAGTTTGATTCTTGTTTATCATCAAGCGCAAAGTAGATCTTCGATACAATTACTTCAGCAATGAGAATCGTAAATACCACGGCGAAGAACGCCACTACACCATTCCAAGGGCCTGTAAAGCTCACCTTCTCGCCGAACAATAAGTTAATCGCTTCTAGCATCACGAACTTTGAACCCACCAAGATGATGTAAGTAGTGATGGCGCGATAAACCTTAGGCCCGGTACCCGGTTTACTTTTGAAGTGCTCAGCAATCTTGTGCTCTAAGCCAATAGAGAGCTTCAACAATAACTGCAGTAATAACGCTGCTATCAAAGAAATAGTGAAAGACTCAATGTTGACGAAGTCCCAGTACTCATCGAAAAAGTTAAGTACCACTAAGTCCACCAGCACAGCTAACGTGTAACCTACAAATAGACGTTGTGGTGTGTTGAACCCGTAAACTTTGTCTGATTTAGTCATTCTGTCTCTCTCTAATTTGATAAGTCGCCTTGATTTGAAATACATCTTAGCGCTCGAAAAGGAGCAAAACTTACCATTTTGTGACACCACCAATAATCATTATTCAAATTAATGATTCGACAGAAATCCCCCTTCCTTCTCTTATAGCAATAGCAAAAACACACCCAATTCATCACTGTCACCAAATGGCCATTCTTCAAATGCTGCCCCCATATGATGACTCCATCAGCGACACACACTCATTTCCAAAAGGTGCAGACTATGAAAAAGCTAATCACTAACGTGAACGTATTTAACGGTGTTGATAACAACTTAATCGAGAGCGTATCAGTCCTCATCGAGGATAACTTGATCACCCAGATTAAAGAAATTAACTTCCATTCTACGAGTTAGTTTCCGTTTTTCGAGTTAATTCCCACTCTATGAATCAATTTACATTCACGTATTACCCACCCAAATAACAACCACACAAGAAACAAAATGGAATATCAACCTGTAAAAATTAAAAATAAACAACCTCTAATTACTTCGTAAAAAACACAGAGTAAAGGTAATTATTTCAGCATGGGAAACTCTAACTAAATGTTAAGTGATAATTTATCTGGAGGTGCTATTTTAATATAACCTTGTCAACCCCACGCCCTTAAATTGCACATAAGACAATTTATAAAAGTAAATACTATTAATAATTTTTTGTGATCAGGAATTAACAATGAGACTGTTGTTGTACTCAACATGTGGTGTTCTGAGTTTTCTAGGCATATTTGGACTAGCTGCGTTGTATATTGTTTATTAATTTGTAATCTACTTTTACAATTAATATTTAAATGATAGAAAGCCCTAATCAATAGGGCTTTTTATCCATCAAAGATAATAATTAAGTTATCGTAAATTTATTCTATTTACTTTTCTCTTCTAGCTTAGCCTTTACTATTGGATATAGTTTTTCGTATGGCAAGTAGCCGGGGAGCAATGTTCCATCAATTAGCATCGCTGGTGTACCCCGAACACCCAGTCTCGTAAATAAGTTATAGTTTTCAGCAACTTCAATCGCCATTTCACTGTCTGAAGAAACATAATCGGTGGCTTTGTTCTTCTTCGCTACTTTCATTATCGAACGAACGTTGTGAATACCAGGCTTACTGATCAACATCTCTTCAACTGCTTTGTATTTTTCTTTGTCATTGTTCCAGACATTGAGTCCAAAAGTTGCTGAGTTCAATGGCGAATCTCTCTCCTTTAGAGGGATATAAATATTTATCACCTTGATGTCATTAGGGAACTCATCCGCTATTTTTCGAAGAACAGGGTCTAATTTTTTACACCACGGGCAACTAAAATCAGTCATATTTACGATCGTCAGTTTTGGATGTTCGGAACCATACCAAGGGTGATGTGGGTTGTTATAAATAAAGTCATGACTCTCAACTAACGTTTTATCAAAGCTACTTTGTTGATCTATGTAAGCAGCTAGACTGTCGTGAACTGAATCGATAATACCTTCGTTCGTTTCTAGCATTTGCGTTATCTCGGCAATTTTTTCTTGTTTTGTCATTGCGAAAGTGACGGGTGAGAAAGCCAGAGTAACCAATAGTGTGATGATGCTTTTTGTAATGAATTTCATATTTTTCCCATTAATACTTAGCTAACCAAAGTCGGGCTGCGATACCTATTGGCGTAGTAATTCCTGAAGTAACACTTGTTACTTTTCCATCATTAATAACAATGAGTGTTGGCGTTAAGGAGATTCCCCAATCGCGTGCAATTTTACCTTGAGTGTCATTAATGTTGTCGTAGCTATACCCTTTAGCATTCATATAGCGTTGAACTCTTTCATCTTTACCCGAAGTCAGTGATACACCAACGACGGGATAGCTCGATGAAAACCAATCAACCACTGGCGTCACAAATTTGCAGGCGACGCACCATGTCGTCCAAAAATAAACTAATACCGGCTCTTTCTTACTCATCTCTATTACATCTATCGGTTTACCGGATAATGACATCCCAACCATTGGCGGAACGTTCTGCATTGGAACGTCTTTTGTACGCCAATAATCAACACCAAAGACCACGACCAATGCGAACAAGGTATACAGTAATGCCGATCTCAACTTCTGCTTTTTGGACTGAGGTTTTGCCTTAGCTTTTTTTCTCATCATTCGTCACCACCTTTTGCTTTCTCAATGGCTTCCATCACCGCATCACTGGTTAAGATGACAGGAAGCTCAATACCTTCCGGAGCGTTAGGGCCATAAACCATGTTGAACGGAACACCGAAACGGTTGTGATCTTGTAGGTATGACGTGACACTATCACTTGGGACTGTCCAATCGCCCTCCATCGGCACTACATCACCTTCAGTCAATACGCTGTAAACAGGATCTTGTAAGAGAACCCCGATCTTGTTTGCTTTACAAGTCACGCACCAATCAGCGGTAACATCAACGAAAACTACTTTGTCGTTAGCAACATGATCATCAATGGCTACGGTCGACAAAGCTTCCCACTCAGGTTCTGGTGGCAGAATTTTGGATGTTGCCTTCTCGACAAATAACGAGGCAGAGATAACACTCAACAGCAGCAAGGCAACAGCACCCGCAGTCTTGATTCCATGCACTTGAACCAACCTGACAAGCAATAGGCAAACACTGACCGCCAGTATTGCGTATAACCACAATTGAGGGACGTGAGGTCGAAGCAAGCTAAAGAGCCAAACGCTAGTGATTAGCATCATTCCGCCGAACAGGTATTTAACACGGTTCATCCATGCTCCTGGTTTAGGCAGCGCCAAAGCTATCGATGGGAATGCAGCAACGATGATCCATGGAAGTGCCATACCAACGGCAAGTGCGGTGAAAATACCAAACATCGTCGGGATAGTCGTGGCAAGAGCAAATGCAACGGCTGTCCCAAGAAATGGAGCAGAACATGGCGTAGCCAATAGCGTTGCGAACATGCCTTGTGTAAAGTGTCCGACGTAACTACTGTCTCCCTTGGTTGCCATCCACGTATTGGTATTCGATGAAAGACGGAGCTCGAAAAGCCCTAACATGTTGGCGCTGAAAAGGGCTGTGACGATAAACATCCCACCGATAAACCAACCGTTTTGGAACTGAATTCCCCAACCGATAACGCTGCCTGATATTTTTAACACAGCCAAGAAAGTGGCGATTAACCAGAAGGATGCGAGGATGCCACTCGCAGATGCAAGGAATTGGAACCTAACCTGTTTTCTTGCCATGCGTTGAGCAGAAATAACCCCACTCAGTTTCATTCCAAGTACAGGGAATACACAGGGCATGATATTGAGAATCAACCCACCTAATAGCGCCAAAAGCACCATACTTATCATAGAGCTATTACCCACTATGCCGTTGGTAACAGTGGCTGGGTATTCTGTAATGAAGTCTTTGTCTTTGATGCTGACACGAATGTGTTGGTTGTTGAGATCGGGTGTGCCCATCCAGCTGCTTACGTCATAAGTCGCAATGGCTTGGTTACCTTCAATTTCAATGTGAGGAATACCAAATTCAGCATCTTGCATTTCATCTGAATCACCATCCACGATTATATCGGGTGCAGTCCAACCAATTTTATGTGTAGCAATAACTTGAAGTTGCGACTTGTGAGCATCCCAAATCGTAGATGTACCCTCTACAAGCGGTGAGTCTTTCGGCACTTCGCTCATTGCTTTTGCGTAGACAAGCATCGCGTCGTTATTCACGGTCATCTCACTTGGGTTAAACACCAAGTTGATGTCAAAATCCGTGAGAATACATATGGTGGTGCATGAAGACATCGTCAGCACTGCATGGAGCTCAACAGGTTTGTTCATATCATCAATATGAAGATTCATCGGAAAGATGATGTTGTGCTTGTAGCCTAGCGTATCTATGCCGAGCAAGTTGAAGCGTTGAGGAAACTTCCAAAACCATTGCAGTTGCGAAACGTTCTTAGAGTCAGCCCATTTAATTTTGGGCGCAATGCCTCCTTCGCCAGGACTTCTCCAGTAAGTTTTCCATTCATCAGAAAGGTTCACTTCCAGATAACCCGCCGCGGTTTTATCTTCTTTATTAATTTGTCCTGTCATGACAAAACGCGTTTCTACATACGGATGTAACTTGTCTTGCATCCAACCCGTTGTAACAGGAGTCATCGATTCGCTCGCACTTGCGTTCACAGTGAATGTTAAACACAACGCAACGAATAGCCAAAGCACAACAAAGCGCAATGACATTTTGCTTTTAGGCATGTCTAATTTTTCCTTAAAAAATGAATAATATGAGTGTTAGTTAAACGCTCTTATTTTCATTCTTTAAAGACACAGATCTTGAGATGGATGCGCCTACCTTTGTGGAGGATTGGCTCAGTGAAGGGAGGGAAATACGGGACAGTACTTAGCAACCACAATACGACGACAACGAGTATGAAGTACGTGAATATAGCTTGATCATTGACTTGGTGGTGATCAAAATTTATCAGATGTTCTGATAACTCACATTTTTGGACGGATTGGCCGTCTTGGGATTGAGATGCCCCATCAATAAAAACGCCACTATCGCTAATCTTGTTTGCCTGCACGGCAGTAGAAATAGCAGAATCACTGTTGTCATAATTTACTTTGCAGCCTTGGATAAAACTCATATTACTGGCGAGACAGAAACAGATAACCCAACCCACTAATAATAGTGCGCTACGAGTTAGCTGATGTGTGTTTCGACTTGAGATCATATCTAAACTGCAGATGTCTTGTTATGGTAAACGTAGCAATACGACTTAACTAAAATAATAAAGTTCAATTTTTTTCTTAATGTCGATAATTTTCATGAATCAAAGCGATTGAGAATCGTAAAAATCATACACCAACAATCAGGGTCGGAAAGACAATCAGTATCGAAAAGACAATCGACATCAGCCATACCGCGGTCGAGCAGTGTGAACTAAGTAAACTCGGACCAAGACAATACATGCTCAGGAACAACGTATGACCTAACTCTCTGTTTTCTTGCTAGTATTAAACTCATGCAGTTTGTTTATGTATAAAATTGTTGATTGAAGGACGAAGCTTATTGAGATGGGGATGAGATTAGAATGAGGCGATTACTTACTGCAATATTTTTCAGTTCAGCATTGTTACTCAGTTCAGTGCTATCAGGGTGCAGTAATTTTAGAAATCTATCGAATGAGATAGACGCAATTGATGCCTATACCGACCAGTACCAAATCATTTTGACCGAACCAGCGTCGGGCTCAGCCGTCGTTATTCAACAGATAAAAGATATCAATAAAAGCGAAGTTGATGGCTACGACGGCATAATAGATAGCGACAGTATTCAATTGCAGCTATCTAGAAAAATACACTACCTACTTGTCTTTGATGATAAAAACCAAGATTTAACCCTACAAGCTGACGAACCATTCAGTGTCGTTAATCTGCATGATCACCAAGACAATTCTACAGTAAGAATTTCACTCGCCATTAACGAAAACAAAGCGCCCAGAGCCTTTGTTAATCACTCATTGTCCTCTTTACTGAAAGTGGAATTGGATCTTGTCGATATAGGCACCGTTGTGAGTTTAACGGATCCGCCCTTTAAGCGAGAAAACGCTAAGCTCGGCATGTGGCAGCCAGTAACATTCTTTTTTGAAGGGAATGCTGGACTCTACTTTTGTCGGAATACGACCCAACTAAAATCCCTATCCTATTTGTACATGGTATCAACGCAACCGCTTTAGATTTTGCTCCATTAATCGAAAAAATCGATCAATCTAAATACCAAATATGGGTATTCAACTACCCTTCTGGCTTATCTCTGATTTTAAGTTCGAAAGGCTTAAATAACCTGCTGCATACCATAGTGACTGAATACAAGATCCAACAATTACACGTGGTGGCACACAGCATGGGCGGGCTGATCGTGGCAAACAGTGTTCGTCAGTGCCAAATCGGGCAGTTGTGCAATTTTGTCAGCAGCATCACCACCATATCTTCCCCGTTTGGTGGTGTGGCATCCGCCAAGCAAGGGGTTGAATACTCCCCTATCGTGATGCCAGCCTGGGTAGATTTAAATCCAGACGGAAAATTTATCGCCGAGTTATTTGGTAGTAAAACTAAAAACCATACCCCGCACTTTTTAGCGTTTGGATACAATTCAGGGGAGTTATTTAATACCAACAATAATGATGGCGTAATTGACCTATCAAGCCAGCTTTCGCGCCCAGCTCAATTAAACGCCGACCAAATTCTTGGTTACGATGAAAACCATTTAAGCATCTTAGACAACGACGACTTGTTTGAAGATCTTTCTGAGTTTTGGTTGAGAGCCGAACAGGAGTAAATACTGGGCGTATTGGATATGGGTGAATCAACCTCAAGTATTACTGATAGCAGATGCTGATTAAGGAGAGGTTAGGACGGGACTTGTTATTTGAGCTTACACGGATTTGTCCAAATCCACTTTAGTATCCCCCAGTAATGCCCACACAAAAAAAGAATTGGTATCTCTACCAATCCTTTTAGTTCCACATACAAGCGGAGTCTTAGTGCTTATACCTAAAGGTATTACTGTCATCAACAATCTCAATTTTGACAGGCACAGTGCCTTGCTTAACGTTACCTATTTGTGCAAATGCCTTGTGAGAAAGGTCGATCACTCGGCCTTTTACGTAAGGGCCTCGATCGTTAATTTTCACATCGACCGACTTGCCATTGTCTGTATTGGTCACTCTCACGATCGTCCCAAAGGGCAAGGTTTTATGAGCCGCCGTATAAGCATTCATATTATACGTCTCACCACTTGCTGTGAGTTTTCCATGGAATTTATCGCCATACCAAGAAGCTTTACCCACAAGAGCATGTGACTTGGCATAGTCCTTTGTTTTAGAACTGCCGACAGCCGACGTCGAGGTACATCCGGCTAATATCATAAGAATAAGAGCGGTAAAGATGATATGTCGTTTTTTCATGTGATTTGGGAACACTAATCTCTGCATGTTTCTCTATTTTCGTTGTTGTTGGTTAGCAATATTGAGCTGAGTATAGTCACAACTCAATCAAGGCTACCATTCGGTATGATGGCGCAATGTTTTCATGAACAACGCTTTATTCCGTCATATTCATGAAAGGTTTTATCTTCAAAACGTCAACTTTAGCAACGCCTTAAATCTGTACCTTTCTTAATCACTTCATATAGATAAGTCACTCAACCAAACATCCAAACACAAAAAAGGATTGGTATCTCTACCAATCCTCTTTAGGGGATGTTTCGGTTTTCTACCTTATGACAGGCAGGTAACGCGATTACTCGTAATCAGTCGCGTACGTGTCTTCGTATGTGTGCGAGTAGAATTCGAATAGGTTGCCAAACGGGTCTTCTAGATAAACCATTTGCGCTTGTTTTAGTTCGTCTTCTGGGTGGTAACGCATGATGTCCATACGAACCTTACCGCCATACTCTTCAACACGCTTAACCGCTGAATGAAACTGCTCTTTTGGAAGTTGCAGACAGAAGTGGAAGATACCTAGGCGAGAGAAATCAACTTCGTGACGCTCTTGACGATCTTTCATTTCGAACAGCTCAACACCGATACCATCAGATGTGACTAGGTGTGCAATGTTGAAGCCTTTGAAGCCTTCACCAAATACTGCGATACACATGCGGCCGATTGCTGATTCGCGCTCTCCCATCACTTTGGTGTTGTTCATTACGATTCTTAGACCCAGCGCTTTCGTGTAAAACTCTACTGCTTTGTCCATGTCGCCAACCATGATGCCTACGTGATTCATTTTCATAACTTGCTCCAAATTCGTTTTAAATTCTGTGCTTTTCGAAGACTGGCTTCGATGTTTCGTTTCGATGAAGAGAGTATATGGAGATGTGACGATTAACTGAAATTATCATAAATTATATTAATGATAATTTTTTGTTATTTACATGTTTAGCATCAAATCCTAGCTAACTTAAAGAAGCCATGCCTGCCCTTGCCTACTTACCTACTTGCCTACTTAGATACATAGATACATAGATACATAGATACATAGAGGCTTACGTGAATAGAGATAAGCCGAAATAGAGAACAGCCTAAAGAGCATAGCTACCCAAATAGAACGTAGCCCTAGTTTGATAACTTTTATCGATAGCTTTTGTCGATAGCTCTCTTCTTACGAAGATAGGATTTGCCTATTGAATCTATAGAAATGTCCGATTTCACTAATTTTCGGTGCGAATGCAATATAGCTCCATCGACGCGGGATAGCGTTAAACACTACAAATTAGAAAGAGAGTCGAATCATGATCAACACAGAAATCAAACCATTCAACGCAACAGCATTCAAAAACGGCGAATTCGTAGAAATCACTGAGCAAGACGTTAAAGGCAAGTGGGCTGTATTCTTCTTCTACCCAGCAGACTTCACGTTTGTATGTCCAACTGAGCTAGTTGATCTACAAGACAAATACGCAGAGCTTCAATCTCGCGGTGTAGAAGTTTACTCAGTATCAACTGACACGCACTTCTCTCACAAAGCATGGCACGATACTTCTGACAAAATCGGCACTATCGAATACTTCATGGTAGGCGACCAAACAGGCAACATCACAAATAACTTCAACGTTATGCGTGAAGGTCAGGGCCTTGCAGACCGTGCAACTTTCCTAATCGACCCAGAAGGCGTTATCCAAGCAATGGAAATCACTGCTGAAGGTATCGGTCGTGACGCTGAAGACCTACTACGCAAGGTTAAAGCTGCACAATACGTAGCCGCTCACCCAGGTGAAGTTTGCCCAGCTAAATGGAAAGAAGGCGAAGAGACTCTAGCGCCATCTCTAGACCTAGTAGGCAAGATTTAATCTAAGCCTAGTTCAAACAAGAACAGCTAAGAAAGAATAAGTAAAACAGAACAGTTAAAAGGTTCTACAGGCGCGCTTCGGCCCCCCTCCTAAAGGGCAGTCGCGCGCCACCCTTTCAAAACATCAACACCACAATATTTGCCGACTTGCGCCCCCTTTTTATTTTCCTTTTTCAGCAAGAAGGTATTGGTCAATACCAAGACACAGAATTTAAGAGCAGGCACGATTATGTTAGATCAAGCAATGAAGCAGCAGCTAAAAGCATACCTAGAAAACCTAAAAACCAATGTTCAGTTAGTCCTTAGCCTGGATGGCAGCGATACCGCGAACAAACTTCAAGATCTGGCGAATGACATCGCGTCTTTAACCGACAAAATTGAAGTGAGCCGTGATGATAGCGCGAGCACTCGTAGCCCAATCATGCAGGTCGTGAACCAAGAGAAAGGCACCGCGATCGGTTTTGCCGGTTTGCCAATGGGTCACGAATTTACGTCACTGGTTCTAGCACTGCTTCATAGTGGTGGTCACCCTATCAAGCTTGAAGCTGACGTAATCGAACAAATTAAAGAACTCGATCAAGAGCTTAATGTAGAGATTTTCATCTCGCTATCGTGCCAAAACTGTCCAGAAGTGGTTCAGGCATTCAACATGATGTCGGCGATTAACCCTCTAATTAAGACAACGATGATTGATGGCGCAGCATTCCAAGATGAAGTGAAGTCTCGCGACATCATGGCAGTTCCAAGCGTGTTTATTAACGGTGAGCTATTTGGTCAAGGCCGTATGTCACTGGCAGAGATCCTTAACAAAGTTGATTCAGGCGCAGCAGAAAAGAAAGCGGCTAACCTAAACCAACAAGCACCGTTTGATGTATTGGTTGTCGGCGGTGGCCCTGCAGGTTCTTCAGCGGCTATCTATGCGGCACGTAAAGGCATTCGTACCGGTGTGGTTGCTGACCGATTCGGCGGCCAAGTGATGGATACGATGGCGATT
This sequence comes from Vibrio sp. 10N.237.312.B06, assembly GCF_041464685.1. NCBI lineage: Bacteria > Pseudomonadati > Pseudomonadota > Gammaproteobacteria > Vibrionales > Vibrionaceae > Vibrio > Vibrio sp. 10N.237.312.B06. The sequence goes on along the minus strand of NZ_JBFSPI010000042.1, from coordinate 10,883 downwards.
GAAAACTTTATCTCTGTGAAAGCGACAACTGGCCCTAAGTTAGTGGCAAGCCTTGAAGAGCACGTAAAAGAGTACGGTGTTGAAGTGATGACGGAGCAGCGCGCTGCAAACATCATTGCGGCAGAAGACACAGAAGACGGTTACATCCACGTTGAGCTAGAGAGCGGCGCAACACTACGAGCTCGCACGGTCATCACCAGTACCGGTGCTCGCTGGCGTGAAATGAACGTTCCGGGTGAGCAAGACTACCGCAACAAAGGCGTCGCTTACTGCCCACACTGTGACGGCCCTTTATTCAAAGGTAAGAAAACAGCGGTTATTGGTGGTGGTAACTCAGGTATTGAAGCGGCAATTGATTTAGCGGGTATCGTTGAACACGTAACCGTACTTGAATTTGCAGACACATTGCGTGCCGACCAAGTGCTTATCGACAAAGCAAACGCAACACCAAACATCGAAATAATCAAGATGGCACAAACCACACAAGTGATTGGTGATGGAAACCGTGTAACCGGTCTGGAATACAAAGACCGCAACACCGACGAACTTAAACAGATCGAACTAGCAGGCATCTTTGTTCAAATCGGCCTGATGCCAAATAGTGAATGGTTGAAGGGTTCGAAAGTTGAGCTGTCACCACGCGGTGAAATTGAAATTAACGCTCATGGCGCTACATCAATGAAAGGTGTGTTCGCAGCGGGTGACGTAACAACCGTACCTTACAAACAGATCATCATTGCGATGGGTGAAGGTGCGAAAGCAAGCTTAGGTGCATTTGACCACCTAATCCGTAACTCAGCTCCAGTTAAAGAGGCTGAAACGGCTTAAGCTTTAAACTTAAAACTTAAAAGCTTCTAGGCTTAAAAGCTTTTAGCTCAAGTTCCTTAAATATTTGTTAACTTATTTCTTTACTGTTAACGACTTAGTCGACATTTAGACACCACTCCTATGGATTTAGGAGTGGTTTTTTTCTTTGTGATTTATGCCGGTTGATAAAGCATAAAGGCAACCACCATCGCTAAGCTTCCACCCAAGCAACGGTTCACAAACATCATCTGTTTTGGTGATTGCAGTAATTTTTTCAGCATGGTGCCGCAATACGCCCACACCAACATGCACGGCACACCGGTAATCACCATACCCGCGATAATGGTCACTACTTGAATCAAGTAATCTGCATTCGGAGTAATGAATTGCGAAAACACGGTTAATGAAGCTATCCAACCTTTAGGGTTTAACACCTGCACCAACACACCTGACATAAAACCTGAACGTTTATCTGTGGTGCTTTCTTCGATTTGCATGTTAGCAATCGACCACGCCATGAACAGCAAATAAGCCGCACCCGCGTATTTCAAAATGTTGTATAGCTCTGGATAAAGGGTAAATAGGCTCACCAAACCGACACTGGAACCCGCCAGTACGATGATGATACCAACAGCGTTCCCAGAGATAAAAGGTAAAGTCGCAGCAAATCCATAACGACTTGAAATCCCAAGTAATGCGATATTGCCTGCCCCAGGTGTAATTGCAATTGATGTTGAAAATAGCAAGAACGCCAGCATTAATTGAGAGCTCATTTCCTCTCACTCCTAATAAGTAAAGTATTTATACGGAGAGAGTTTACAGATTCGACTAGGAATTAAATTGCTATATAGGCTAATATTAATCCAAATTTGAGCAAGACTTTTCTAAAAACACCATGAAACAGAAAGAATCCACCAAAGAAGTGTTAGATGACACAGATATCGCCATCTTAGAACATATCCAACAAGACGGACGCATGAGCAACAGTAAGCTCGCAGAGAAGGTCAACCTCAGCGAAACCCCGTGCTGGCGCCGTTGGAAACGCATGGAAGAGACGGGCTATATCGATGGTTACGCCGCTAAGCTGAATCGCAAGAAATTAGGCTTTCATGTTGCAGGCTTTACGCTAGTGACACTGGGCAACCACGAGGTCGAAAACACGGAACCGTTTGAAGAGTTTGTCGAAGTAACCGATTGGATTCCTATGTGTCACTGCATTGCAGGTGGTGCCGACTATATGATTCAAGTGCTAGCGAAAGATTTAGAAGAGTACTTTGAGCGTATCAGCTCGATCAGACGAGTAAAAGGCGTGAGTGCGATTCAGTCGAACATCTCGGTTAAAGAGTTGAAAAACAGCTATAAGTTGCCTCTTGGAGACTAGTTCACTTCTCCTGACAGCCCTTTACTTTAAGCAAAATAAAAGCCCAGCTCCCTAGATTTCTAAAACTTAGGGGCTGGGCTTTGTTATTTTGAAACAGATATCGTTTATTTACGCTTGCTATTCACAAGGGTGAGCTAAATGAATCAGCGCCAAACCACCTAGAGACGTTTCACGATACTTCTTATTCATGTCTTTACCCGTCTGATACATAGTAGCGATAACCTTATCCAATGAAATCAGGCTTTTGCTGTTACGTTTGAGTGCCATTCGTGAAGCATTAATCGCCTTCATGGAACCCATCGCATTTCGTTCAATACATGGCACTTGTACCAAGCCACCAATCGGATCACACGTCATACCGAGTGAATGCTCCATCGCAATCTCTGCTGCAATACAAATCTGCTCGTTGCTGCCGCCGCGTAGTGCCGTTAAACCCGCTGCCGCCATAGAAGACGATACGCCCACTTCACCTTGGCACCCTACTTCCGCACCAGAAATAGAAGCGTTGGTTTTGTACAAAATACCAATCGCGCCCGATACGGCTAAGAAGTCTTTTAACTGCTTAGTATCCAACTCTTTAATGAAGCGATGGTAATACATCAATACGGCAGGGATGACACCCGCGGCACCATTAGTTGGTGATGTCACCACTTGGCCACCAGCCGCATTTTCCTCACTCACGGCAAAGGCAAACAAGTTAATCCAATCCATGATTTCCATTGGGTCGTTTTCAACGGCCGCATTCGCTTCAAGCTTCTTCAACAAGTTTGGCGCACGACGAGTCACGTTCAAACCACCATCAAGAATGCCTTCGGTTTCAAATCCGCGTTCCATGCAGCGAGTCATTACTCGCCAAATTTGATCGGCTTTTTCTGAAATAATGTCAGAACCTTCGAACTCCGCTTCATTTTTTAGAATCATGCCACCGAGGCTCATCCCGCTATTATCGGCTTGTTGCAGCATTTCATCGGCATTTTTGAATGGGAAGGTGACTTCGACCGATTGAGTTTGAGTGCCATTCTGCAGTTCATCCGCGGTTGCGATAAAACCGCCGCCAATCGAATAGTAAGTTTCATCAACAATTATGCTTCCGCTTTGGTCAAACGCTGTAATCATCATGCCGTTTTCATGCAAAGGCAGATTGTCTTCGTGGAATAGCATGTCGGTTTGATAATTGAAGCCAATGGTGTGATGGCCACTCAGCTGCATTTCACCACTGTTGATAGCAAGACGCATCGCTTCATTAGCGCTGGTGATCTTAATCGTGTCTGGCTTATTTCCAAGCAAACCCAAGATGGTTGCTCTGTCAGTGTGATGCCCTATTCCAGTCAATGACAAAGAACCGTATAAATCCACCTGAACACGCGTCACATCTGCGATTCTATCAGCGATTAATTGTGTGAAATGAAAACCCGCAATCATTGGGCCGTTGGTGTGAGAGCTCGATGGTCCCACACCAATTTTGTAGATATCAAAGATCGATAACATAGATATACCAGTAAAAAATCGGTCAATTAAGAAAGAGCGGCATAAAGCCAATCAGGGATAACAGTACAAACAGCAATCGTCACAACAGCAAATACCAACAAGCCGTAATGACTCGCGGTAGGCTTAGCGAACAAATGCTTCTGCTTGGCAATAAATTCGCTTTGTTGCTCGGTCACCTCTCCCCAGAAACGGCTTACAACAACGCCTAACACCAAGAAAACCACAGTGCCAATCAAGGCAAACCAAGGCCAAGCTATGCCGCTGTATTTAGCGATGAATACGACGGCCACACTGCCAATACTGCCTGCAATCACCCCTTTCTCATTTGCCTTTTTAAAGAACAAACCCAGGATAAAAGAGCCAAGGCGAATACCAACAAAAATGGAGGTCAGGCTAGCAATAGTTTTAAGCACTGATTCATTAGAAACCGCCAGTAATGCAGGAACAACAACCGACGCTGCAGCAACAAGGCTCATTTTTCTTGCCACCGATTCATAATGTGCATCAGAGGCTTTCTTACGGAAAAAGCGCTTGTAGAAATCGAATGTTGCGACTGTCGCCATTGAGTTATAAGTCGAATCCAAGGTCGACATCGCTGCTGCTGAGAGTGCGGAAATCACCAAACCAACAATGATTGGGTTGGTATGGTTAAACACAAAATCGAGAATCACTTCGTTGCTGTTTTCAAAGCTTTGGTCTTGATAAAAGACACTCAGAAGAACGCCCATTACAGAGAAAAACAGGTAAATAAAGAACGCGCCGTAACCACAAAGCAACATCGATTTTTGTGCAGTTTTAACGTTCTTAGTCGCCAATGTTCTTTGAATAATCAGTTGGTTAGTGCCATACACACTTAGATGTAAGAAGCTCACAGCCACTACACCTGCCCACAATGTGGTATCAACACCCAAGTCGAAATCGAGGTTGATGATATTCAGATGTTCAGGAGACAACACCTCACCTGCATCAATCTTCATCAGCAATAAAACAAAGATCGCAATGCTGCCTATGATCAGCACCGCCGACTGCAACATGTCTGTCCATATGACGGTTGAGATACCCCCCGCATAAGTATACAAAGCGGTAAACAAACTGATGTAGATGATCGCCTCGGAGATACTCACCGGCAACACTTGCACCAAGATCAGTGCAACTGCATACAAAATTACCCCAGCCGAAATACACTGAACCACAATAAACACGATAGAGTTGATCGTGCGAGCAACAACGCCAAAGCGGTGCTCTAGGTATTCATAAATCGAAGTCAGGCCGAGTTTGTAAAACACCGGGACAAAGAAAACCACAGCAAAAAAGATCACTATTGGGTAATTCAAATGGACGCTCATCGCTTCCATGCCTGAGCTATAAACCCAACCCGGCATACCCACGAACGTCATCGCACTGATGTAGGTTGCAAGAATCGACACACCTGCCGTAAACCAACCAAATTGCTTTCCGCCCGTTGAGAAATCGCCACCAACGCTATAACGCTTATTCACTAAGTAACTGATAAATAGAGTAGTTAGTACATACAAAGCAATAACCACAAAACTTGAGTACGTAACCATTTTTAGATTCCGTTTATTATATTTCGCAATTCATTCGCCGCCAATAGTACTCAAAAATGGATATTTTCCCTCAAAAACCCACAATAAGTGTGAGTATTGTCACTAAGATAGATGATTAAACACTCTAAATGCCCAAAAAGTCGCAAAACGACGATCTAATGAGATCAAGATCACTAAAATACACAACATGGGTACGCACTCATTTTAAAATTGACTTTGATCACGGATCTAATAACCACAAAAATTCTATTATCTCTCCCGAAATGAAGATGGTGTGGTGATATTCAATAACCGCCACACAATAATCGAAACTAAAAACACCCTATAAAAAATAAAGGTTTATCGGTCATGACTACTAAAAAACACATGAGCGAAGTTCCTATGATTCAAAGGGTAGCTGCTTATCTTGCAATTCTAGTTGGCTACTTTTTCTATTGTTATAACTTTGTAATTATTGACTACGTACGCCCATACATCGTTGATGCGTATGATGGTATTAACTTGGCGGATACCGCTCAGTTCTATACATGGCAGTCGGTTGGTGCACTTATTGGTGCTCTGAGCTGTGCATGGGTGGCATCAAACTTTGGTAAGAAATCGACTCTTATTGTCATCACTGCACTGAACGGTGGCGCAACCATCATCAACATGATGTTTACTGACTACGCGATGTGGGCAGCAATGCGTTTCATCATCGGTATTTCTTTAGGTGGCTACTTCACCGTAGCAGTAAGCCTGATGATCGGCCTGTTCACACCAAGCGTTCGCGGTAAGTTAACGGCATTCGCTTCTTCGATGTTCTCGGTTGCCCTAATGGCAATGGGTGCATACGCGGCGTTCATTTCTAGCATCGATGCACCTTGGCAGAGCCTAATGTGGGTGGGTGGTATTCCTCCTCTAGTTGCAGCTGCACTGATGATCTTCATCCTGCCTAGCGACAAGAAAGTGATCGCTTACGGTGAAGAAGATCAAGCCGCGGCTGAAGCATCGAATAAACCAGCGAAGAAAGGTTCTTGGGGTGAAATGCTAAGCGCGCCTTACCGCAAGCTAACCATCACTTGTCTACTACTGGCTGGCCTTAACTTCTATGGCTACCAATTCTTCTCAGGCTTCGTGACAACGTACCTGAAAGAAGTTCGCCAATTTGACGGTTCAACTATCGGCATCATCTTCTCTATCTCAGCATTCGGTTCTCTATTCGGTGCTTGGGTATGGGGTGCAATCGCCGACAAATACGGCCGTAAAGTGAACGCGTTTGGTTTCATTCTTGCGGGTGTCATGGCGTCAGTATTCTTCGTTGCGCCAAGCGACGTGATGATCGGCAGCCTAAACATGCTGGCTATCCTAGGCCTTATCTACAACTTCGGTCTGTCTGCTTCTGCGGTATGGGGTGGCTACTTCTCTGAGTTGTTCCCAGCTCACCTACGTAGCTTCGGTGCAGCTCTGTTCCACGGTGGTCGTATCATCGGCATGTGGGCACCAATGGTGTTGGTATTCATCCAAGAGCGCAGCGACCTTGCGACAGCAATGTGGGGCTCGCCAATCGTATGGATTCTGGCTGGTCTACTGTGGCTATCTCTACCAGAAACATTGAAAGGCGGCATTTTCGACAAGAGCAAGAAAGCGGAACCAGCAAAAGCTTAATCCCCTTTAGTCGAAACCTCTAAAGACACGAAATAAACATCAATCCGGCTGATAAATCAGCCGGTAACAAAATCCAAATCGAGTCCTGTTCCGAATGTTGACTCGACAACAAAACGAGAATTAATTATGTCTAAATATCAAGAAGCTAAACGCATTGTTCGTGACTACTTTGACGCAATGGAAAACGCTACTCACGAAAACGTTGCTGAAGTTTTAAAAGCACACACGTCTGAAGATTACTTATGGCGCGGTGTTTACCCATTCCGCGAACAAGAAGGCGCTCAAGCTGCGGCTGACGTATTCTGGGCTCCAATGATGAAATCAATGACACGCATGCAGCGTCGTCAAGATATCTTCATCGGCGGTAACAACGAAGTTAACCCAGAGGAGATTTGGGTAATGAGCATGGGTCACTTCATGGGTCTATTCGACGCTGAATACCTAGGCATGCGCCCTACTGGCAAAATCATGAACGTTCGCTACGCAGAGTTTAACTGTGTTGTTGACGGCAAGATCACAAAGACAGGCCTGTTCCTAGATCTTCTAGGCATGATGGACCAAGCGGGTTGTTACCCACTTCCACCATCAACAGGTAAGCACTTCGTTTACCCTGGCCCACGTAATCACGATGGTCTGCTATTCGAAGATGCAGCTCCAGAAGAAGGCGTTGCGACTCTTGCTCTTGTAAACAAGATGGTTGATGACCTTTCTGCACTAAACGACAGCGGCGCAATGGGTTGTCCACCAGAAGTACTAGCGAAGAGCTGGTCAAAAGACATGATTTGGTACGGCCCATGTGGTATCGGCGCGTCTTACACGATTCCTCGCTACCAACAACAGCATCAACTTCCTTTCCGTAACAACCTGAAAGATAAGAAGTTCAACGGTCACGTTTGTCGTTTCGCTGAAGGTAACTTCTCTTGTTTCTTCGGTTGGCCAAACCTATCAAACACACCAACAGGTGGCTTCCTTGGTATGACTGGTGGTGAAGTACGCGCAAACATGCAAGTGGTTGACGTTTACTACCGTGACGGCGACAAACTGTCTGAGAACTGGGTGCTTATCGACCTTCCTTACTGGCTACAACAACAAGGTCTAGACGTGTTCGAGCGCACTTCAACCATCATGAACCCAACGCTGTAATCGAAACGCTTTAATCCTAGCGATAATAGCCAAAAGATAGAAACCAAACAGTAGCAACCTAAGTCGACATCTAATTTGGGTTGCTATGACTTGCTAGGCGTTCCTTCTCGCGCCTAGCAAGTGCTTCACCAACTAATCAATGTTCCATCAATCAATTGCTTCACCAGTCAATAATTGCTCCACCAATAATTGAATCAAATAGTGCCTCATGGATGGGGTACATCCTGCCAAACCAATACTAATAACGGGCTTGAAAGCACGGTGGCTTTCTGCGACCTGAATAAAGAGAACAACAATGAACAAGTCGATACTTTCTGCAGTGATCCTGACGGCACTTACATCAGGTTCAGCTTTTGCTGCACACACTTTTACCAATGACGCGGGCGATAGCCTTACTTTAGACGGTCGTTTCGACGTTCGTTACCAAGATAAGGGCGGCGATCATAATGGCGAATGGAACAGTGGTAGTTCTCGTTTCGGCCTTAAAGGTCAAATGGGACTAGACAACGATTGGACTGGCTTTGGCCATGCCGAATGGGGTTATAACTCGGGCGCTAACGGCGATAACATTTACGACCGACTTCTATACGCAGGCGTCGAGCACGAGAAATACGGCAAGATCGCAGCAGGTACTAAGCAGTGGTCTACCTTCTACGATGTGGCTTGGTTTACCGATATGGGTCGTGTGTTTGGTTCACGTGGTTCTGGTTACTACAACCTATCTGACTGGGGTATTTCATCAGGCACAGGCCGTGCTGAAAACTCGATAACTTACCGCAACAACATTAACGACAACTGGAAATACGGCTTCACTTACCAAACAACTCGTGAAGATGTCGCTGTATCAACAAGATTCAACCAAACGAATTCAGATACTGTTACGCTGAAAAACGGTATCGGTGCTTCAACGCTGTACACCGTTATGGATGGCCTAACGATTGGCTTAGCGTACCATCAGAATGAGTTTGATGATGTGGATAGCACAGTTCAAAACATCAAAGATGGCGACACACAACGCATCGGTTTATTAGGTTTGAACTACACCAATAATGGTCTGTTTGTTGGCTTCACCTACAGCCAAGGTTCTAACTGGGAAACCACCAGCAAAGCAGAATTCTACGACCACCGTGGTGCTGAATTCTTCACCTACTACCACTTTGAAAATGGTCTACGTCCAACCTTTAACGTTAACTACTTAACGGACACAGACGACAACGCAAATGGCTACGAGCGTCAGCTAATTATCCCGGGCCTTGAGTACCACTTTAAGAAGAACAAGTTCTTAGTTTGGACGGAATACCAATTTGATAATGGCAACGACAAGTCTGTTGGTAACCATTACGAGAATAGCGATGACCAATTCGCAGCTGGTATCCGTTACTACTTCTAATGGCTAGTGACTTATGGCTTAGCGGCTTTTGGCTTTTGGCTTTTGGCTTTTGGCTTAACAGTCTAATGACTTAGCGGTATGTCACTCCATTTGTGGGTAAACTTGTAATCTAAAGCTCTGCTCTCACGCAGAGCTTTTTAGTCACTGTCTCTGTAATCATACTTTTTTACCAACACTGAGAATGGGTTATACCCAACATCAAATTCAAAATAGTCATTATTCCTTATTTTTCATATCATTCCTTGTTATTGCTTTATGAGTACGTACCTAATTATGGTATCCTGTGCGCAGTTAATTTGGTTCAAAAGTATGGTCTATGAGCTCTCCAAAACACTCCACGGCGTCAAAGCCAACCGTCACCTCTAAAGATGTCGCTAAGCTGGCTGGCGTTTCTCAATCAACGGTATCTCGCGTATTTGTACCGGGCAGTTCGGTGTCTGAAAAGACCAAGCAGAAAGTGTTCGATGCAGCAAAATCGTTGAATTATCGCCCGAATGCCTTTGCCCGCAGTCTGACGACAAATGAATCCAAATTGATTGGCCTAGTTTTTCCTGACGCTGACTACCCTATCCATATGAAAACCCTACAGCTTATCTCCACTGAGCTACAAAAACAGGGTTACTCTGCGGTATTGATTCCTTGGCAAGTTGATGGAAACGACAACCACTCTATTCCTAATATCTTCCAGTACCGAGTTGATGGCGTGATTGCGGCTTCTGCGACATTCAATAAGTCGCTTTATGAAGAATGTGAAGAGTTCGACATCCCTATCGTCCAGTTCGCACGTGTTGTTGAAGGGACTAAGAGTAGCCATGTGGTGAGCGACAACTACGCCGCAGGCCAAGTTGCCGCTCAACATTTTCATAGCGTGGGAACGAAATCAGCGGTTTACCTGACCGGTAACGTACCGACCTACACCAACGGCGAACGCGAGGCAGGCTTTTGCTCAGAATTCGAAGACCTAACGGGCAAACAAGCTCGTGTTATTGAAGCTGATTATGACTACCTTGATTCACTGGATACTATTCGCGCCCTATTTTCAGAACCAACACACCCGCAAGCGATTTTCTGTGCGACAGATAACCTAGCAATGGCAGTGATGGATGTGGCGCGCTTAGAGTTCAACCTGCGTATTCCAGAAGATCTGCAAGTGGTCGGTTTTGATGATATCCCGCAGACTCAGTGGTTGAACTATCAACTCACGACCTTCAAGCAAGATTTCAGACGCCTTGCACGTGAGTCTGTGAAAATTGTGGTTAGTCAGATTCAAGAACAAGACACGAGCTTGGTTAAGTTGATGGTGCCAGTGAAGTTCATTGAACGAAATACCACGCTGAAATAGAACCAACGTTAAAACGCATTCCAATAAAAATCCCACTCAGTGTGAGCGGGATTTTTTATGATATTTAACTAGGGCGTGTTGATCTTTGCTGTACATTTCGCGTTCAACAATACATCGGTA
>NZ_JBFSPI010000041.1:0-41678 GCF_041464685.1 Vibrio sp. 10N.237.312.B06 | reverse complement strand
CCCAGCCAAATATCCGTTCAGGTTCAAGCAATAATGCTTATCCGAACGGCATTAACTCCGAAGAGTGGGCTTTGAGCATTTATATCCGCTTAACAGCGATACGCGTTAGTCTATTAAGCTAGAGAAGCTTTAACTTGTGCGTGTAGCTCTTGAACTGAAGTTACTGACGTTTTTGCGTCTGCAGTGTGCGCCATACAAGTCGCGAATGCTGCGTTTAGCGTAGTCGTGTAGTTCACTTTCTCAGCCAATGCGCCACGACGAAGAACTTTAGAATCTTCAATCGCTTGACGGCCAGCCGCAGTGTTCACGATGTACGTGTACTCGTTGTTCTTGATACGGTCAAGAATGTGAGGACGACCTTCGTGTACCTTGTTTACTAGACGTGGGTTAATGCCCGCTTCGCCAAGGATAACTGCAGTACCGTGTGTTGCGTCTAGCTGGTAACCAAGCTTAGATAGCTTAGATGCTAGGTCAACAACGCGCTCTTTGTCGCCTTCACGAACAGAAAGAAGTGCACGGCCGCCTTCTGGGTAGATGTTGCCACAACCCAATTCAGCTTTAGAGTATGCTTCAGCAAACGTTGCACCAACACCCATAACTTCACCAGTAGAGCGCATTTCTGGGCCTAATAGTGGGTCAACACCAGGGAATTTGTTGAACGGAAGTACCACTTCTTTCACTGAGTAGTATGGTGGGATGATTTCTTTCGTAAAGCCTTGAGACTCTAGCGATTGACCCGCCATAACACGAGCTGCAATCTTAGCGACTGCTGCGCCTGTTGCTTTCGATACAAACGGTACTGTACGTGCGGCACGAGGGTTAACCTCGATTAGGTACACTTGGTTGTTCTTAACAGCAAACTGCGTATTCATTAGACCACGAACACCCAACTCGAACGCTAGCTTTTCAACTTGCTCACGCATTACGTCTTGGATTTCTTGGCTTAACGTGTAAGCCGGAAGAGAACATGCTGAGTCACCTGAGTGAACACCCGCTTGCTCGATATGCTCCATGATACCCGCAATAACAACGCGCTCACCGTCACAAATCGCATCAACGTCCACTTCAACAGCATCGTCTAGGAAGCTATCAAGTAGTACTGGAGATTCGTTTGAAACGCTAACTGCTTCGTTGAAGTAGCGGCGTAAGTCTTGCTCGTCGTATACGATTTCCATCGCTCGACCACCAAGAACATAAGAAGGACGAACAACCAATGGGAAACCGATTTCGCGAGATTTCTCTACCGCTTGCTCCATTGTTGTTACTGTCGCGTTTTCTGGTTGTAGAAGACCAAGACGGTCAACAGCAACTTGGAAACGCTCACGGTCTTCTGCACGGTCGATTGCGTCTGGGCTAGTACCAATGATTGGTACGCCAGCAGCTTCAAGCTCACGAGCCAGTTTCAGTGGTGTTTGACCACCGTACTGAACGATAACACCTTTTGGCTTCTCAACACGAACGATTGCTAGTACGTCTTCCAGAGTTACTGGTTCAAAGTACAGACGGTCAGACGTATCATAGTCTGTCGAAACTGTCTCAGGGTTACAGTTAACCATGATTGTTTCGTAGCCATCTTCACGTAGTGCTAGAGATGCATGTACACAACAGTAATCGAATTCAATACCTTGGCCGATACGGTTTGGACCGCCGCCTAAGATCATGATTTTCTCTTTGTCTGTTGGGTTCGATTCACATTCGTCATCGTAAGATGAGTACATGTAAGCCGTATCAGAAGAGAACTCAGCCGCACACGTATCTACACGCTTGTAGACTGGGTGAATATCGTATTGGTCACGTAGACGACGAATTTCACTTTCAGCCACACCTAGAATCTTAGACAGGCGAGCATCAGCAAAACCTTTACGCTTAAGCTTCATTAGCTCGTCTTTATTCAGACCAGCAAAGCCTTTCGCTTTAAGTTCTTGCTCTAGTTTTACGATGTCTTCGATTTGAACTAGGAACCAACGGTCAATTTGCGTTAGGTTGAATACACCATCAACTGACATACCAGCACGGAAAGCATCTGCGATGTACCAAATACGGTCAGAACCAGCTTCTTTAAGCTCATGGCGAATCGTCGTTAGTGCGTCAGGTGCATCTAGGTCGACCATTTCGTCAAAACCAGTTGCGCCAACTTCTAGACCGCGAAGTGCTTTCTGTAGAGATTCTTGTTGGTTACGACCGATAGCCATAACTTCACCAACCGACTTCATTTGAGTCGTTAGACGGTCGTTAGCACCTGCAAACTTCTCGAAGTTAAAACGAGGAATCTTAGTTACAACGTAATCGATTGTTGGTTCGAATGATGCTGGTGTTGCGCCACCAGTGATGTCATTCATTAGCTCGTCTAGCGTAAAGCCAACAGCCAGTTTCGCTGCAATCTTAGCGATTGGGAAACCTGTTGCTTTAGAAGCAAGTGCAGAAGAACGAGATACACGTGGGTTCATCTCGATGATAACCATACGGCCATCTTTCGGGTTAATACCAAACTGTACGTTTGAGCCACCCGTTTCAACACCAATCTCACGCAGTACCGCTAGAGAAGCGTTACGCATTAGTTGATATTCTTTGTCTGTTAGCGTTTGAGCAGGAGCCACAGTGATCGAGTCACCAGTGTGAATACCCATTGGGTCAAAGTTTTCAATCGCACATACGATGATGCAGTTGTCGTTCTTGTCGCGAACCACTTCCATCTCATACTCTTTCCAACCGATAAGTGACTCATCGATTAGAAGTTCGTTGGTTGGAGAAAGATCCAGACCACGACGACAAATTTCTTCAAATTCTTCTTTGTTATAAGCGATACCACCGCCTGTACCACCCATCGTAAACGATGGACGAATGATACAAGGGAAACCAACCATTTCTTGAACTTTGTAAGCTTCTTCCATCGTTTTCGCTGTATCAGCCGTTGGACACTCAAGACCAATAGCTTTCATTGCTTTATCAAAACGAGAGCGGTCTTCAGCTTTATCGATAGCGTCAGCAGTTGCGCCAATCATCTCTACGCCGAACTCTTCAAGTACGCCGTATTTTTCTAAATCTAACGCACAGTTAAGTGCAGTTTGGCCGCCCATTGTCGGTAAAACTGCATCAGGCTTCTCTTTAGCGATGATGTTACGAACCACTTCCCATTGGATAGGTTCGATGTAAGTCGCATCAGCCATGTCTGGGTCAGTCATGATTGTCGCTGGGTTCGAGTTTACAAGAATAACTCGGTAACCTTCTTCGCGAAGTGCTTTACAAGCTTGAGCACCAGAGTAATCAAACTCACATGCTTGACCGATAACAATCGGACCAGCACCTAGAATTAGAACACTTTTAATGTCAGTACGTTTTGGCATTATCTACTACTCCGGATTACGCTTTGTCTTGTTTGTTTGCAACAGACTGGTTAATTAATTCAATGAAGTGGTCGAATAGCGGCGCCGCATCTTCTGGACCTGGACTTGCTTCTGGGTGACCTTGGAAGCTAAATGCTGGTTTGTCTGTACGGTGGATACCTTGTAGAGAACCATCAAATAGAGACTTATGAGTCGCTCGTAATGTCTCTGGAAGCGTATCTTCGTCAGCAGCAAAGCCGTGGTTTTGTGAAGTAATCATCACAACATCACGATCTAAATCTTTAACCGGGTGGTTTGCACCGTGGTGACCAAACTTCATTTTCACTGTCTTAGCGCCTGACGCAAGAGCAAGAATCTGGTGACCTAGACAGATACCAAAGATTGGTAAACCTTTTTCTAGGAACACTTTTGTTGCTTCAATTGCGTAAGTACATGGTTCTGGGTCACCAGGGCCATTTGAAAGGAAAACACCGTCTGGGTTCAGAGCAAGTACTTCTTCAGCAGAAGTCTCAGCAGGAACAACCGTTAGGCGGCAGCCGCGGTCAACAAGCATTCGTAAGATGTTTCGTTTTGCACCGAAGTCATAAGCAACAACGTGGTATGGCAATTCAGAGTCTGCTTTCGCTTCAGGAAGTCCACCCGTAAGCGTCCACGAACCTTGTTTCCATTGATACGCTTCTTTTGTTGTAACTTCTTTCGCAAGGTCCATACCTTTCAGGCCAGGGAATTCTTTTGCTTTAGCTAGAGCCAAAGCTTCGTCTAAATTTCCATCATTTACTGAAGAGCCAGCTACGATACAACCGTTCTGTGCGCCTTTTTCACGAAGAATACGCGTCAGCTTACGAGTATCGATATCAGCGATACCAACAACGTTTTGCGACTTAAGGTAATCAGAAAGGGATTGTTCATTACGGAAGTTAGAAGCGATTAGAGGGAGATCGCGAATCACAAGGCCTTGAGCGTGGATTGAAGAAGATTCTTCATCTTCGGAATTGGTTCCGGTATTGCCAATGTGAGGGTAAGTAAGGGTAACGATTTGTTGAGAATAGGAAGGATCAGTGAGGATTTCTTGGTACCCCGTCATCGAGGTATTAAAAACGACTTCACCAACTGCAGAACCTACAGCGCCAATGGCTTCACCGTGAAATACTGTCCCATCTTCTAGGACGAGTAGTGCTGACTTCTTCAAGACAACCTCCAGAAATAAAAATGCATTAAAATTGATTTAATTTGCAAATCTACCTTCCTGCAACACCAAAAACTGCGTGTTTATGGAAATTAGACAAATTGGCGGTATTTTAGTGATCTGCGTGATACGTGTCAACATTTAACGCAAAAGAAATTAAACATTTGTAATAACTAATTCAATTTTCCCCATCAAAGCTTCAAAAGTTCAACTTTCATACTCTATTAATAGGAATATTACGATTTTCTAATTTTCTCCCGTCATTTTCACCCACCGTTAGGTGGCAAAAATATCACCAACAAAACGCAATCGATAAATACAATGAGTAAGCACGTAGATTTAAAGCTTTAAATCAAAAATAACAACCAAACAGCGATAAACAACAACTAAATGCAGTTCTAATCAGGAAAATCGGAGAATAAGAAGAAAGTGACCAAGAGGAGTTTAAGTAGAAAAAAGGGGCAAATAAAGAAAGCGCCGGCAATTGCCAGCGCATAAATATCTATTTACAGGTCATTCAAACCAAGGACGTCTGTCATGGTATAAAAGCCTGCTGGTTTATCATTTAACCAAACTGCGGCCTTGATTGCGCCATTGGCAAAGGTCATTCTATCCGTTGCTTTATGGGTAATTTCTACTCGCTCACCGATATCAGCAAACATAGCGGTATGCTCACCAATAATGTCACCGGCACGAATTGTCGCAAAACCGATCTCATCTTTGGTACGCTCGCCCGTAATGCCTTCGCGTGACCAGACTGCGACATCGTTTAGCTCATTGCCCATCGCACCAGCGATCGCTTCGCCCATACCAATTGCAGTACCAGAAGGCGCATCGACTTTATGACGGTGATGAGCCTCAACGATCTCGACATCACAGTAATCGCCCATCACTTTAGCGGCCTTCTCTAACAACTTAAAAACCAAGTTCACACCAACGCTATAGTTCGGTGCCATTACGATAGCCATCTCTTTTGAAGCCGCATCGATAACCTGCTTTTCTTCTTCAGAGAAACCCGTAGTGCCGATGATCAGTTTTTTACCGTGACGTTTACAAAGTTCAATATTCGCTAATGTGCTTACAGGTGCGGTAAAGTCGACGATCACGTCAAACTGTTCAATCGCTTTCGAAAGGTCATCAACTAGAGCCACATCAAAACGACCTTCACCGCATAACTCGCCGACGTCAACACCGACCAAAGATGATTCTGGACGTTCTGAACCAGCACCAACGCTTGCTTCTGAATTATGGTGAGCGGCTTTCACCAAGTTACGACCCATACGGCCAGCTGCTCCTGCAATTGCAATTCTTACCACTGCGAATATCTCCATTGTTTTGGTTACCGTTGCCACTTATCTCTTGCAGCAACGTTCAATCGATTAATCTCTTTAAACTAACAACAATCTCAAACTCAGGCTAGCAATTACGAAAACTCTTTTATTACTCGCTCTAAAATTGGCACGTTTGCTTCGGGGAAGGCGTATTGATTCAATGATTCAAGATCGACCCATTCACCTTGTTGACCTTCTTTACCATAAGGCTGCTCTTCAAAATCAGTAACTAAGATAAAATCAAACTTAAGCGACTTATCTGTGTAATCAAATTCCAAGTGTTCAAACAGAGACTGTTCTGTCACCTTAATACCAATTTCTTCATCAAGTTCACGAGCCATTGCTTGTTCAATGGTTTCACCCACTTCAACCTTACCTCCAGGAAACTCCCAGAAGCCGCCTTTATGCTTGTCGTCTGGGCGTTTAGTAATAAAGACCTGTGACTTATCTTGGTTGAAGATAATACCCGCGACAATATGGATTCTTTTCATATGATGATGTTCCTTAATAAACGCTTCGCTCAAGCAGCCCCTGAATACGTCATCCTCAAGAAGGAGTAACGACTGAGTTGGGAAGCTAATACAACAACCTTAAGCCAAACTATCAAACAAGATTCCCTACTGCGCTCGTTCCTCGCTATAGGGAATGACGACTTTCCTTTCGACAAAAAGATAAGTCATGAAATTTACATACAAAAAGAGCCGCCTAAGCGACTCTTTTTAATAGCAGTAAGTTTTTGTGAAGCTAAGTTGTAACGCGTTAAGTGCAAGGAGGAGGCACGGAGCTTACGTTAGTAAGTGAGTACCTCCGACACTGCAATTATCCGTTACAGCGAAGGTTCACCAAACTTAGTCAATTTTACCGTGACACTGTTTGTACTTCTTGCCGCTTCCACATGGACATGGTTCGTTACGACCCACTTTACGCTCATCGCGTACTACCGTTTGTGGAGATGCCGCATCCGCTTCATCGTCAGCTAGCTGGTTTTCAGCCGTTGCATGTTGTGCTTGTGCACGACGCGCCGCTTGTTCAGCTTGAGCTTGACGTTGAGCTTCCATCTTTTCAACTTCTTCTTGTTGCTGAACACGAACTTTAGAAAGGATGGTCACAACGTCTGTTTTCAGTACATCTAGTAGGCCTTCAAACAGTTCAAACGACTCGCGCTTGTACTCTTGTTTCGGGTTCTTCTGAGCATAACCACGTAAGTGGATACCTTGACGAAGGTGATCCATCGCAGCCAAGTGCTCTTTCCAAAGGCCGTCTAGCGTTTGTAGCATCACAGACTTTTCGAAGTTACGCAGTACTTGAGCACCAACCACTTCTTCTTTCTGTTTGTACGAATCTACCGCCATAGCAAGAATGCGCTCACGCAATGCTTCTTCATAAAGCTTGTCGTCTTCGTCTAACCAACCTTGAATATCAAAGTCTAGGTCGAAGTCATTCTTCAGACGATCTTGCAGACCCGCGATATCCCACATGTCTTCAAGAGATTGAGGAGCGATGTATTCATCAATGACTGACGCCAGTACATCTTCACGGTTGTGTTCGATCATCTCGCTGATGTCATCAGAACTCATCAGTTCATCACGTAGCTCATAAACAACCTTACGTTGGTCATTGGCTACATCATCGTACTCAAGAAGCTGCTTACGGATGTCGAAGTTACGACCTTCCACTTTACGTTGAGCTTTTTCAATTGAGCGAGATAACATCTTAGATTCAATCGCTTCGCCTTCGTCCATACCACTTTGGATAAGACCAGCCATACGATCAGACGTAAAGATACGTAGCAGAGAATCTTCCATTGATAGGTAGAAACGAGAAGAACCTGCATCACCTTGACGACCAGAACGACCACGTAGTTGGTTATCGATACGGCGAGATTCATGACGCTCAGTACCAATGATGTGCAGACCACCTGACTCAAGAACTGTATCGTGGATAACTCTCCAGTCAGCTTTGATCTTGTCGATCTGCTCTTTCGTTGGATTATCTAGCTTCTCAATTTGTGCCTGCCAGCTACCACCTAACACGATATCGGTACCACGACCTGCCATGTTAGTTGCGATAGTTACCGCACTCGGCATACCAGCTTGCGCAACGATCTCAGCTTCCATCTCATGGAACTTAGCATTTAGTACGTTGTGCTTAATTTTTGCTTTTTTCAATGCGTTAGACAGCAGTTCAGATTTCTCGATAGAAACCGTACCAACCAGTGATGGCTGACCAGCCGCAACACGGTCTTTGATGTCTTCAATGATCGCATTGAACTTGTCTTCTTCAGTACGATAAACCACATCTGGCATATCGTTGCGAACCATAGGCTTGTTGGTTGGGATAACCACCGTTTCTAGGCCGTAGATAGACTGGAATTCGAAAGCTTCAGTATCAGCAGTACCTGTCATACCTGACAGTTTTTCGTACAGTCGGAAGAAGTTCTGGAATGTAATCGAGGCTAGCGTTTGGTTTTCATTTTGAATCTTCACACCTTCTTTAGCTTCAACAGCTTGGTGTAAACCTTCAGACCAACGACGACCTGGCATAGTACGACCAGTATGTTCATCAACGATAACCACTTCGCCTTCTTCAGTAACGATGTAGTCGACGTTTTTCTCAAACAATACGTGTGCACGAAGCGCAGCATTCACATGGTGCAATAGGCTGATATTGGTTGGAGAGTAAAGTGTGTCACCCTCTTCCATCAAGCCGTTTTTGACCATTAGTTCTTCTACAAATTCTTGACCGTTTTCAGTCAGGTGAACCTGTTTTGATTTTTCGTCCATGGTGTAGTGACCTTCACCACGGTACTCTTCTGAATCTTCTTTATCTTGACGCTCTAGAGAAGGAATTAGAGTGTTAATGCGCGTATAAAGGTCAGAACTATCTTCAGCTGGGCCAGAGATAATTAACGGAGTACGAGCTTCATCAATTAAGATTGAGTCAACCTCATCGACTACAGCGAAGAAGCGCTCACGTTGAACTCGGTCTTCAGCACGAAAAGCCATGTTGTCACGAAGGTAATCAAAACCAAACTCGTTGTTTGTTCCGTATAGGATGTCAGCTTGGTACGCTTCTTTTTTCTCTGGCGGAGCCATGTTTGCCACATTCACGCCAACAGTCATGCCAAGGAATTCAAATAATGGACGGTTTGTTTCCGCATCACGCTTCGCTAGGTAATCGTTCACCGTTATTACGTGCACACCTTTGCTTGGTAGCGCGTTTAGATAAGCTGGTAGGGTTGCGGTAAGTGTCTTACCTTCACCAGTACGCATCTCTGCAATTTGGCCAGCATTTAGAACCATGCCACCAATCATTTGCACGTCAAAATGACGCATGCCGTAAACACGCTTCGACGCTTCACGTACCGTAGCGAATGCTTCAGGTAGAAGTTGATCTAACGATTCACCTTTATCTAAGCGCTCGCGAAACTCAACCGTTTTTGCTTTTAGCTCATCGTCTGAAAGAGCTTCAAACGTTGGTTCGAAGTTATTAATTTCTTTTACAATTTTTCTAAGGCGGCGCAGTGTTCTGTCATTGCGACTGCCAATTACCTTTGTCAGCAGCTTAGTAATCATGTGCTTGGAATCTCTTCGTTCTCAGATCGTCCGCGATCTATTTTAAATGCCGTCAGTCTCTACTAGCTATAAACTAGTCTTTAGTTACTAACCAAGGATACTGAGATAAATCTAGTATCTTTGATATTGTACTTGAGAGTAGAGTTTTCAAGGCTTTCGTTAAAATTAATGCCCTCTAGTGTAAGTAATTTTCACACCAACGACCATTTATAACCCCATTTGTTTGATGTGCTTGGTACTTTTCTTTCTAATTGTTGATGGATTAGCCAGACTGTAGCCAAATACTAGGCAACTTTTAAATACTGACGACACTGTATCTGGAAAATAGATACAAAAAAACCAGGTCAATGACCTGGTTTTCAAAATCTTATATTGTCGTAAACAACAATTACGCTAGAACCATTCCTGGTTCGGCAAACGCAACAGGAGAACCAACTTCTTCTTCGAATGTTGCCCATTCCCAAGCTTCTGCATCAGCAAGTACTGCGCGTAGTAGTTGATTATTTAGGCCGTGACCTGATTTGTATGCACGGAACTCACCGATAATAGCGTGTCCACACATGTAAAGGTCACCAATCGCATCTAGCACTTTATGCGTTACGAACTCGTTTTCGAAACGTAGACCTTCTTCATTAAGAATTCGGTATTCGTCTAGTACTATTGCGCAATCAAAGCTACCACCCAAACACAAGTTTTGTGATTGTAGATATTCAATATCACGCATGAAGCCGAAGGTACGAGCACGAGAAATTTCTTTCACAAAGCCTTGTGAAGAAAAATCAAACAACAGGTGCTGTTCATCAGATTCAATTGCTGGATGGTTGAATTCGATTTCGAAGTCCATACGGAAGCCGTTAAATGGCACAAACTCTGCCCACTTATCGCCATCTTCAAAACGGATTGGCTTTTTGATTCGAATAAAACGTTTCGCTGCATTCAGTGTTTCTACACCCGCTTGCTGTAGCAAGTATACGAATGGGCTTGCGCTACCATCCATAATTGGGATCTCTGGTGCATCGACTTCAACAATAATGTTGTCGATACCCATACCCGCTAGAGCTGCGTTAAGGTGTTCCACTGTAGAGATACGTACGCCTTCGTCATTAACAAGAGCAGTACATAACATAGTGTCACGAACTGACGCTGGATCAGCTGGGAAATCTACAGGTGGATTTACATCTGTACGACGATAAACAATACCTGTATTTGCAGCTGCCGGGCGAAGAGTAAGTGTGACTTTACGACCAGAGTGGAGACCCACACCAGTTGTTTTCACAATTTCTTTCAGAGTACGTTGTCTGATCATCTGCTTGCCTCGTTATCAGTGCTACAAATCACGGTCAGTATTTACCGACCGCGAATTTTACCATTAATTCGACGATAGTCAAACTTTGGGTATTTGTTAATCAGCCTGACGTCGTAAGAATGCCGGAATATCTAAGTATCCACTCTCTTTCTCAGCTTTAGGTGCTGCACTTTGGCTAGCGCCTGTACCTGAAGAAACAGGTGACGTTGTTGGCTGCGGCTTAACTTGAGGTTTTACCTCAGTTTTCTCTTGCAATGGTTGTGCCACTTTATCTTCCACTTTTGGTGCAGTTTGAGCCGCGACCTGTGGTTGAGGAGTTGGTGCAACCTTAGCTTTACCACCAGCAACTAATGTAATGTCTGGTTTTTTCTCTGTGCCGATACCTGTTGCTACAACAGTTACACGGATTTCATCCGTCATATCAGGGTCTAGAGAAGTACCAATCACAACTGTTGCGTTATCAGATGCGAATGCCTTAACTGTATTACCTACTGTTTCGAATTCATCTAAGCGCATATCTAGGCCCGCTGTGATGTTCACAAGAACGCCACGAGCGCCAGCTAGGTCGATGTCTTCTAGTAGTGGGCTAGAAATTGCCGTTTCAGCAGCTTCTTCAGCACGGTCTTCACCTTTTGCGATACCGCTACCCATCATTGCATGACCCATCTCTGACATCACGGTGCGAACATCCGCGAAATCGACGTTAATCATACCAGGGCGAGTAATTAGCTCAGCGATACCTTGTACAGCATTTTTAAGTACATCATTTGCACTTGCGAAAGCTTCTAGCAGAGTGACGCCGCGGCCAAGTACCTTAAGTAGCTTTTCATTTGGAATCGTAATTAAAGAATCCACATGCTTAGAAAGCTCTTCGATGCCTTGCTCAGCAAACGCTAAACGCTTTTTGCCTTCGAAGCTAAATGGCTTAGTTACAACAGCAACCGTTAGCACACCCAGCTCTTTCGCAACTTCAGCAATAACTGGAGCAGCACCTGTCCCCGTACCACCGCCCATACCAGCTGCGATAAATACCATATCGGCGCCAGTTAGAACTTCTTTAATTCTTTCTCGATCTTCGAGAGCTGCATCACGGCCTACTTGTGGGTTTGCACCAGCGCCCAAACCTTTAGTGATATCACCACCAATTTGGATCACGCTGCTAACGCTTGTTTTACGAAGTGCTTGTGCATCAGTGTTAACACTGATGAATTCTACACCTTCGATTGATTCACGCACCATGTGCTCAACAGCGTTACCGCCACCGCCACCAACTCCAACGACTTTAATTACTGCATCGTCAGACATTTCCATCATCGGTTCAAACATGTGTTATCTCCGTTTTTTCCTGCAACTCAGGTTAAAACTCTTTTTGTATCCAATTACGCAATTTACCAAATAAACCAGACATAGAAGGTGCTGAACGCTTAGGTTCGCTGTAATCACCTTCATCGCTGATCTGACAATCTCTTGCGTAATGAAGTAAACCAACCGCCGTAGAATGATACGGCTCTTTAACATAGTCGGTTAAACCACTAACTTCTAACGGCTTACCAACTCGAACTTGATTGCGGAAAACACGTTCCGCACACTCTACCAATCCGTCAATTTGTGCCGCTCCACCAGTGAGAACGACGCCAGCTGCAAGGTGGTGTTTAATACCTTCATCTCGTAGCTGTAATTGAACCGTATCAATAGTTTGGTTAACGAGCCCCATAAGTTCAGTGTAACGTGGTTCAATCACTTCCGACAAAGTTTGTCTTTGCAAACTTCTCGATGGACGGCCACCTACACTAGGGACGTTAACAGAATCATCCTTGCTTACGAGTTCACTCAGAGCGCAACCATGGTTTACTTTTATCTCTTCAGCATCGCTCACTGGCGTGCCAAAAGCGAAGGCAATATCACTGGTTACTGCATTTCCTGCGTAGGAAAAGACTTCTGTGTGTCGCAGTGCGCCGCCAGTCCAAATGGAAATATCCATCGTACCAGCACCAATATCAACAACACAGACTCCAAGCTCTCTCTCGTCGTCAGTAATTACCGCATTACTTGAGGCAAGTCCTGAAAACACGATTTGTTCTACAGTGAGACCACATCGTTCAACAGCTTTAATAATGTTTCTCGCCATGTCGCTATGGCAAGAAATTAGGTGAACACTGACTTCCATTCGAACACCAGATAAACCAAGAGGGTTCTTAATCCCTTCTTGATAATCAATGGTAAATTCTTGTGGGATCACGTGCAGAATTCTCTGCTCATCACCTATTTTAATTGATTTCGCGGTATGGATCGCTCGATCCATATCGTCTTGAGACACTTCTTCATCAGAGATAGTGCCCATACCTTTTTCAATTCGGCTTGCGATATGTTTACCCGATAGCGAGATAAATACATTGCTGATTTGGCATTCCGCCATCAACTCTGCTTGATCAATAGCTCGCTGAACCGACTTAACTACCGACTCTAGGTCGTTTACACCACCTTTATCCATACCTCTGGATGGGCTTTGCCCAGAACCAATGATATTGATTTGACCATCAGGCAATATTTCACCAACTAGAGCTGATATGGTCGCAGTGCCTATATCAAGACCAACGATTATGTTGTCATCTGCGGTCTTAGTCATCTGTACTCTCTTCTAACTCTTGCTCTGGAAACCAGCCTACAGCGGCTCCCGTATCGTACCTGAGGTCGATGTAGCTCACTTGATTCGCCTTACTACCTAATTCGTTGTAAAGCGAAATAAAGCGCTCAACACGCTCATCTAAAAAATCTTTACCTAATTCTAAACGAATACCGTTGTCTAGAATGATTTGCCAGGCGCGACGCTCATTGAGAACGAGCGAGGTAACGGTTAACCCTAGGCTGTTAATTAAAGGCGTTATCTGTCGCCACTTTTCAATCACTTGTTGGCTAGTGCCATCTGGACCGTAAAGTTTAACTCTATCACCCTTCAAAAGGCCAATATCACCATTAAACACCTGACCATCTTCATTCAACAGCATATTGCCATTCCAGATAGCTGCTGCATGATACTCAGTCAAAAATACTTTTATTGTGTCTGGCCACTGCTTACGAATCGAGACAACAGAAACCCAAGGCAACGCTTCTAAACTGTGTTGCAACACGCCAATATCTTGAGACATGAATGTTCCAATATGCTCTAGCTCGCCAAAGGCATGTTGAACATCACCAGCGGTTACATAAGTTAAGTCGCCTTGCAGTACTATTTTGGAGAGAGGCAATCGCTGATCGTCCCACATCCAAGTCAGTGTGGTATAGAAAAGAAATCCAATGAATAGCAATACCATGACAAAAAAAGACCCGCCTAAGGCGTGTTTCTTGAGCGACGGTAAACTGAATAGGTGGCGGTTTTCGCTAAAAGTACTTTCTACCAAAGCCCGCATTCCCTGTCGTTGGTTCGCAATTCTATTCCCTATCTTCGTAATAGAGGTAAAAGCACTTACTTTAACCTATGAATTATACTGAGCAAAACTAAACTATCAAACGTTGATAATAAGATTTTTGGTCAATTTTAGGTCAATCGCAAGAAGTGAGCGATTGACCACAGTCTGTAGACAGTATTCTGTTACGCGTTCTGCATCTTATTAATGTCTAACTGCAATGATTCCAACTGCTTCGCTACACGGCCAACGTCGCCCGCACCCTGCGTTAAAACAAGGTCACCGCCTTGAATTACGTTGGCTAAAGCCGATGGCAGTGCGTTGATATCGGCAACAAAGATTGGATCTATCTTACCACGCCCGCGAATAGTTCGACTTAATGAACGCCCGTCAGCCCCTGCAATAGGTTTCTCACCTGCAGAATAAACATCTAACAGAATTAGGACATCAACTTGTTCAAGAACGTTCGCAAAATCATCATACAGATCACGAGTACGGCTGTAACGGTGCGGTTGGAAGATCATAACAAGACGTTTATCAGTCCAGCCACTTCGTGCAGCTTGAATGGTCACGTCCACTTCGGTTGGGTGATGACCGTAATCATCAACCAGCATTGCAACGCCTTTACCTGTTTCGTACTCACCTAGATGATCGAAACGACGACCAGTACCTTCGGTTCCCGCCATCGCTTTTAGAATCGCTTCATCGCTAATGTCATCTTCTGTTGCAACAGCAATCGCTGCTGAGGCATTCAATGCATTGTGACGACCCGGAATGTTTAACGTGATATCAAGGTTAGCTTTACCTTCACGTACCACCGTAAACTTGCCTTGCTGGCCTTCTTGCACGTAGTTCTGAATACGAATATCCGCATCTTCTGAGAAACCGTAAGTAATCACTTGGCGGCTAACCTGAGGAATAAGCTCACGCACTACAGGATCATCAACACACATCACAGCCTGACCGTAGAATGGCAGGTTGTGTAAGAAATCAATAAACGTCTGCTTCAGCGTTTCAAAATCGCCGCCGTAAGTGTCCATATGATCCGCTTCAATGTTAGTGACGATACTAACCATTGGTTGCAGATGTAAGAATGACGCATCACTTTCATCAGCTTCAGCGATAAGAATACGGCTCGAACCTAAACGTGCGTTAGTACCTGCACTTTTCACCAAACCACCGTTTACGAAGGTTGGATCTAGGCCTGCTTCAGAGTAAATCTGTGTCACTAGCGCAGTCGTGGTTGTTTTACCGTGTGTACCTGCCACAGCAATGCCGTGACGAAAACGCATCAGCTCAGCCAGCATTTCAGCACGACGTACGATCGGTGTGCGCGCTTCACGAGCAGCAATAATTTCTGGGTTTTCTTCGTTGATAGCGGTTGAAACCACCACAACACTTGCATCGGCAACGTTACTTGCTTGGTGACCAACGTAAACAGTAGCCCCCTTGCTAACTAAGCGTTCTGTCACTGGGTTTTGAGCAATATCAGAACCTGTGATCTGGTAGCCTTCATTAAGCAAGACTTCAGCAATCCCGCTCATTCCGGCACCACCAATACCAATGAAGTGGATAGATTTAACACGGCGCATCTCTGGCACCATTGCACGGATTTGCGCTAAGTCTTGGGTATGTTCAATCGTCATCAATTCAATCTCATTATTTTGCTAAAGCTTTAATCGCTTCAGCGACAGTCACATCAGCATCAAGCTTGGCGGCTTGACGAGCTTTTGTTGCCATCATTTTTAATTCATTTCTATCAAGCTGCGCGATAGTGTTCGCGAGCTTATCAGCCGTTAGTTGAGGCTGTTCAATCATTAACGCCGCGCCACATTCTACTAAATGATCGGCATTCAACGCTTGTTGTCTGTCTTTGTGCATAAACGGAACGAAAATAGAACCTACACCAGCAGCAGACACTTCAGATACGGTTAATGCACCAGAGCGACACACTAATAGATCTGCCCACTCATAAGCTTGCGCCACATCATCAATAAATTCAGTCACTTGAACATTATCTACAGAATGTGATTTGTATTGTTCAATCACTTGCTGTTGATTGTTCTTACCTGCTTGATGCACCACAGTGAAACCTTCACCAAGCTGCGCCATCGTTACTGGCAAGGTATCGTTCAGGATTTTTGCGCCCTGACTGCCGCCCATAACCAAGATGCGGATGTCACCATCACGCTCAGCCATGCGTTGCTCGGGTTCAGCTAAGGCAACAACATCTTCGCGTACTGGGTTACCCACCACTTCTGCGGTAGGAAACGCACCAGGAAAAGCTTGGAAAACCTTTTTAGCAATCTTAGACAGCCATTGGTTGGTTAAACCTGCCACTGCATTTTGTTCATGTAGAACCACTGGAATACCAGATAACCAAGCCGCGATACCACCCGGGCCACTGACGTAACCACCCATGCCAAGCACCACATCAGGTTGCCATGCTTTAATATGTCGTCTGGCTTGAAGTATGGCATTAATAATCTGGAACGGCGCTTTAATTAGCTTGCTAATGCCTTGACCACGCAGGCCTTTCACCTTAATGAAGTCGATCTCAATACCATGCTTTGGCACCAGATCCGCTTCCATTCGGTCCGCAGTTCCTAACCAGCGAATTTCCCAACCTTGTTGCTGAAGCTTTTTCGCCACCGCTAACCCAGGGAAAACGTGACCGCCAGTACCACCAGCCATCACTAAAAGTTTTTTGTTTTGTTTCATAACGTTAGATTCTTATTCTACTAATTCGTTTTGATTGTCGGCTTGTTCTTTTTGTTGCACTCGGCATTCATGATCGATACGCAGCAGCATAGAAACCGCTACTGACATCACGATAAGGCTTGAGCCACCGTAACTGATCAGCGGTAAGGTTAACCCCTTGGTCGGAACAATACCTGAAGCGGCACCGACATTAACAAGCGTCTGAAAAGCAAACCAAATACCAATGCCAAACGCCAGATAACCGCTGAACACTTGGTCGTTTTCGAAGGCTTTTTTGCCAATAAAAATAGCTTTAAAAACCAAACTAAAGATCAACATCAACACCAAGGTTACGCCAACAAAGCCCAACTCTTCTGCCAGTACAGCAAAAACAAAATCGGTGTGAGCTTCAGGTAGGTACTCGAGTTTTTGAATTGAATTACCAAGCCCTTGTCCCATCCAATCACCACGACCGAACGCCATCAATGATTGAGTTAGCTGATAACCACTACCAAACGGGTCACTCCAAGGTTCCCAGAATGACGTAACACGTCGAACACGATAAGGCTCAATAACAATCAATCCCACAACGGCAGCAATACCTGCCACCATTAAGGCTATAAACTGTGAAAGCTTGGCGCCCGCGATAAATAACATGCCAAATAAGGTAACCAACATTACGACAACGGTACCCAAATCGGGCTGGCCAAGTAGCAACACCGCAAAGGCACCGAACACCATGATCGGTTTACCAAAACCACCGAAGAAGGTTTTTCTCACTTCATCCTGTTTACGAACCAAGTAGCCCGCCATAAAGATAAACAGAGATAACTTAGCGACTTCAGCAGGTTGTAAGTTAAACAGCCCGAGAGGAATCCAACGTGAGGCACCGTTAACCGACTTACCGACGGCTAACACCACCACTAGCAAAAAGAAGGATAAGCCCAATAGGTACATACTGTATTGAAACCAGCGTTTCATCGGGATTTGTAATATTACGCTGGATACACCTAACCCTAACACCAGGAAAATGGCGTGGCGGAACATGAAGTGAAACGGCTGATCGGTTAAACGAGCACTGATTGGGAACGAAGCCGACGTTACCATTACCAAGCCCGTCAGCATCAGTCCAAGAGCAATCCATACCAACTGACGATCGTAGAGCGCCTCTGGTGTGGCACGGTTAAGCCATTGCCAAATAGATTGATTAATCTCTTTCACTCTTTGCACTGAATGTTAGTCCTTCAACACGTTAGGCATACTCATGAGCAAGTTCAGTGAACGCATCACCTCTCGCCATGAAGTTATTAAATTGATCGAAGCTTGCACATGCAGGAGACAACATCACCATGTCCCCCGACACCAATTGTGCAGAGATACTCTCGATGATGTCACGCATGGTATCAAACGTCTTAGCCGATGGATGTAATGGCATAAATTGCGCAGCGTCTTCACCGAAGCAACACAGTTGTACGCGGTCTAGTTGCGCCAACACGGGGTTAAGCTCGCTAAAGTCAGCACCTTTGCCCACACCTCCGACTAAGAGATACAAAGTACCTTGGTATTCTAATCCCGACAGAGCCGCTAATGTACTGGCTACGTTGGTCGCTTTCGAGTCGTTAACCCATTTAATTTCGCGTTTGTCAGCCACTACTTGGCAACGATGCGTCAAACCATTGTAGGCTTTCAAAGCTTCAAGACTTTTACTGTAATCGATACCGACTTGCTTAAGCAGTGCTAAAGAGACTAAAGCATTCGCCACATTATGACGTCCAACCAATGTTAAATCTTGGCTAGGAAGTACAGGCTTGCCGTTGTCCGTTAGCCATTCAGTACCATCAATCGTCGCCACACCAAACCCTTGGTCGTCGAGTCCGAATGTCACTAATGGCATACTGTGGTCAGGATAAGTCTCTTTGTCTTCGCGGTTTACAATCGCGTACTGAGCGTTGTTAAAAATTCTTAATTTGGCGTCACGGTAATCGGCCATGCCTTGATAGCGATCCATATGATCTTCTGACAAGTTCAAAAAGGCCGCCGCTGCAAGGTTTAGACTGGATGTTGTCTCTAGCTGAAAGCTTGAAAGCTCAAGGACATATAAGTCGGCATCAAGCTCAAGTAGGTCTAAGGCAGGAATACCGATGTTGCCACCAACGCCAACGTTAAGACCGGCAGCTTTAGCAAGCACACCTGTTAAATCGGTCACAGTACTCTTACCATTGGAGCCTGTTATTGCCACGACGGGTTTGTTTATCGCCCAGCCAAACAGTTCAATATCGCCAACAACCGAAATACCCGCTTGAATAACATCTTGTATTTCAGGGGTCGCTAAGGCGATACCTGGGTTAGCAACCACTAAATCAGCTTCCGCTAACCATTGGCTATTCCAACTTCCAGAATGCAGCTCTACCGATTCAGGCAAAGATTCTTTTCCTGGTGGTAGCTCTCGCGTATCAATTACCTTCACATGCGTATGAGGTTGATATTTTACGAGATGTTTAACGACAGAGAGCCCGGTAATACCGAGCCCCACAACCACTACATTTTGAATATTTTGCCAATGTTCCATTTAAACAAGATGCTCTTAATAGTTTTAAAGAGCCTCTCATTAGGAGGCTCACATAGGATTAACGAACTTTCAGCGTTGCTAGGCCAACCAGTACTAATACCATTGAGATGATCCAAAAACGCACGATGACACGTGGTTCCGGCCAACCTTTCAGTTCATAGTGGTGGTGAATTGGTGCCATGCGGAAAATACGCTGACCGCGCAATTTGTAAGAGCCAACTTGCAGTATCACTGACAAGGTCTCCATTACAAACACACCGCCCATGATAACCAATACCAACTCTTGGCGAACTAACACAGCGATCACACCCAGAGCACCACCAAGCGCTAGCGAGCCAACATCGCCCATGAATACTTGTGCTGGGTAAGTGTTGAACCATAGGAAGCCAAGTCCGGCACCGACGATAGCAGTACATACAACAACCAGTTCAGAGGTGTATGGAATGTATGGAATGTGTAGATATGCTGCAAAGTTAACGTTGCCTGTTGCCCAAGCAATCACAGCAAAACCAGCAGCAACCATAACCGTTGGCATAATGGCCAAGCCGTCTAGGCCGTCGGTTAGGTTCACCGCGTTACTGGTACCTACAATAACAAAGTACGTTAGTACGATGTACAATAAACCTAATTGTGGCATCACATCTTTAAAGAAAGGCACTACGAGCTGTGTTGCCGCTGTATCGTGTCCATGAGCATACAGAGCAAATGCGACAACTAAAGCAATCGCCGATTGCCAGAAGTACTTCCAGCGAGCTATCAAGCCATCTGTGTTTTTGCGAACCACTTTACGGTAGTCATCAACAAAACCAACCGCGCCATAACCAGCAAGTACAACTAATACAGCCCAAACATAAGGATTCGAGAGATCAGCCCACATCAATACCGTAATAATGATCGCAGCAAGGATCATCACACCGCCCATGGTTGGCGTGCCACGTTTGCTGAAATGAGATTCAGGGCCGTCATTACGAACAACTTGGCCAATTTGTAGCATTTGCAGACGCTCAATTAAACGAGGTCCCATCCACAGTGACAGACATAACGCCGTCAAAATACTCGCGATTGCACGAAACGATAAGTATTCGAACAAACGGAAAAAAGAAAAGTGTGGCTGTAGTAGCTCTGCAAGCCAAATTATCATGAAAAGTTCTCCTTTAAAGCAGCGGCTATTTTACTCATTCCTGCACTATTCGCGCCTTTTACCAATAAGGTATGTGACACGCTTTCTGGCAAGCTTAGGTGCTGCTCTATGTGCGCGATCATCGCTTGATGCGTTGTAAAGTGGGTACCATTACAGACCTCACTAATCACCTTGGTATCATCACCGTAAGTAAGTACATGCTCAAAAGCGAATGGGGCAGCATATTCACCGACTTGACGGTGAAGTGCAAGGCTTTCATCGCCTAATTCAGCCATATTACCTAAAATTAACCAACGCTGACCTTTGAAGCTCGAGAGTAGCTTCGCTGCCGCCTTCATTGCTGGCACGCTGGCGTTGTAACTGTCATCTATGAGTTTGATATTCTGACTTAATTGTTGAACCTCAACTCGCCCTTTGACAGAGATCAGATTCGCTAAACCATTTTTCACCTCATCAAGCGAGGCTCCAAATTGGATGCTCAACGCTGCAGCTGCTAATGCATTCGCTACGTTATGTTGACCGATGATACCAAGCTCAACAAATATGGGTCCTTGAGGTGTCTGCATATCAAAGCACGCTTCACCTTGCTCATTGATGCGAATATTCTTGGCAAAATAATCCGCCTTGCTGTCGCTTTCTGAAAATGTCAGCACGCTTTTATCTGCAAGCACGTCATTCCAAAAGTCACCACCGTTGCTCTCTAGATTAACAATAGCAGTATCATCAGCAGCAAGCCCCTGAAAGATTTCACCTTTCGCTTGTTTCACACCATTGATAGACCCAAAGCCTTCTAGGTGCGCTGCAGCTACGTTATTAACTAATGCCACCTGTGGTTTCACAAGCTGCGTGGTATAGGCAATTTCACCAATGTGGTTCGCGCCCAGTTCTATCACGGCATAGTCGTCATTTGCTTCACTGCGCAGCAAGGTTAATGGCACTCCAATATCATTATTGAAGTTACCTGCGGTAAACAACACCTTGCCACGTTGCTGCAGAATGCTTGCCACCATCTCTTTAACCGTCGTTTTACCACAACTGCCTGTAATCGCCATGGTTGGCACGTCACACTGTTTGTGGATCCAAGCACTTAGCTTACCTAAAGCAAGTTTAGTGTCTTCAACAACCACCTGAGTAATATTTAGGTCAAGTTTTCGTTCGACTAACAACGCGCTCGCATTAGCCTCTACCGCTTGATGACAAAAGTCATGCGCATCAAAGCGCTCGCCAACAAGAGCAACAAACAGTGCGCCCTCTTCAACGGTTCGAGTGTCAGTAGAAACCGCATTAATAACACTATTGCTCGACTTGCCAGTCTCAATCAGCTGACCGCTCACCGCTGAACAAATCTGCTCGAGTGATACATCAATCATTATGAAATACCTAAAAGTTGTAGCGCAGACTCTCGATCTGAGTAATGGATCGTTTCGTCTTTCAATACTTGGTAATCCTCATGGCCTTTACCAGCCAAAAGAATAATGTCATTACTGCCAGCCTGTTCTAGGGCAAACTTAACCGCTTGATAGCGGTCGTGCTCGACGAATGCAGATTCAGGTTCGCTTAAACCAGCTAGCATGTCTTTAACAATCAGTGCAGGCTCTTCGCTGCGAGGGTTGTCATCTGAAATAATAATTTTGTCGGCAAACTGCTCTGCTGTAACTGCCATCATTGGGCGCTTACCTGTGTCGCGATCGCCACCACAACCGAAGATAGCCCACAGCTTTCCAGAGCAGTGTACACGCAATGCTGCCAATGCTTTTTCTAGCGCATCGGGCGTATGCGCGTAATCGACAACGACTTTTGCTTTGCTCGGAACTTGAAACAGTTCCATACGACCAATAACAGGTTGAAGCTGAGACGCGGTGTCGACCAAGGTTTGCTTGTCGATGCCTAATGAAAGCAAAGTCGCGAAAGCAACCAGTACGTTTGATGCGTTGAACTGACCAATCAATGGAACCGAAAGATCACCTTGCCCCCAGCTACCATCGAAAGAGAGCTTAATCCCAGTTTCTGCATAGGCGACATCAGATGCCCACACCGACTGTTGGTAATCAGACAACGGAAGCAATGAAACAGCTATTGCATTGGACAAATCTGCCATCCACGCTTTGCCGACTTCATCATCCACATTGATCACTGCATGTTTGCATTTGTGTTGAGTAAACAGGCTTTTTTTAGCCAATGCGTACTCTTCCATCGTGCCATGGTAATCAAGATGATCACGACTCAAGTTAGTAAATACACCAACCTCGAAGTCCAAAGCCTTTACCCGACCTTGGACCAAACCATGAGAAGAGATTTCCATCGCGGTATAAACTGCACTTTCCTCAGCCAACTCGCTCAGTGTGCGTTGTATTTCAATCGCGCTGCCTGTGGTATTAGCCGCTGTTTTTAGGTTATCTAAGAAGCCATTACCCGTGGTGCCCATTACCGCCGAACGCTGGCCGACCAAATCAAGCCACTGAGCAATCAATTGGGTGATGGTGGTTTTGCCATTGGTGCCGGTAACACCAATCAACTTAGTCGCTTGAGAAGAATAAACTCGGCCAGCCAGTTCAGAGAGAATTGAATTTAGCTCAGATACATAAACAACAGGAACAGCATTTAACCACTCAACCAAGCCATGAGCTTTGTCATCACTCGCTTGTGCAATGACAGCTTTCGCACCTTGAGCGACGGCTTTGTCGATAAAGCGACGACCATCAATGGCATGTCCAACAATGGCAACAAAAATATCACCTTCCTTGATTGCACGGCTATCCAACTCCAATTGCTCAACAGCAATCGCATCTAGCTCAAGTGAACTAAAGTCCCCCCAAAGAGAAAGTAAAGATGACAGCGTGAGGCTATTACTCATATTGAATCCTGATTGGCTCTATTCTTGAAACTTGTTTTCATCAGCAGGGACATTGAGTATTTGCAGTGCCCCCTTCATGATTTCAGAAAAAACGGGGGCAGCAACTGAACCGCCATAGTAAAGGTCACCTTGCGGCTCATTGACTACGACAACCAGAGCGACTCTTGGATCGCTGACTGGAGCAAAACCCGACGTTATAGCAATATACTCATCACTATAGCCACCCGCAGCGGCTTTCCGAGATGTACCCGTTTTTGCCGCAACTCGATAACCCGGAACAGCGGCTCTGGTTGCCGTTCCGCCCTTTTGAGTCACGCCTTCTAACATTTGCAATACCATCTCTGCATTCTCACGTTTGATGATCTGCTTTGAGAAGTCTTGGTCGTTGCTTTTAATGATATGAATCGGTTCATACATGCCTTTGTTAGCTAACGTTGCATAAGCATGAGCCAACTGAAGCGGGGTCACAGATAAGCCATAACCAAACGATAGCGTCGCGATTTCGAACTTAGACCAACGGCGACGGTTAGGGAAAATACCACTCGTTTCACCCACAAGATTTAGCCCAGACATTTCGCCTAAACCAACCGAACTGTACATACCAAGTAACGCTTCAAGTGGCATATCAAGCGCCAATTTCGCAACGCCGATGTTACTTGATTTTTTAAGGATCAAGGCTAAATCAGCCTTGCCCACTTTAGAGGTATCACGTACTCGGCTACCTCCAATTTGCATGATGCCATTACCCGTATCAATAATAGATTTCGCATCAGCTGTACCATTTTCTAATGCGGCGAGCACCACAAAAGGTTTCACTGTTGAGCCGGGCTCCATAGCATCGGTCAACACGCGGTTTCGCATTTTAAAGCTTTGTAAATCAGAGCGGTTGTTCGGGTTGTAAGACGGTGCATTGACCATGGCTAACACAGCGCCCGTTTTCACATCGAGTAATACTGCAGAGCCTGAGGTCGCTTTATGATCGGCCACCGCTTGCTTAATCGCTCGATAGGCTATCGCCTGCAGTCGTTGATCGATGGTGAGTTCTAGTGGTTTACCTTCTTCGCGTTCTTCTAACGCAATGTTTTCGACAACGCGTCCGTAGCGGTCTTTACGAATCGTTCGCTTGCCTGCTTCGCCCGTAAGCCACTTATCGTAACTGCGTTCAACCCCTTCCAGGCCGTGCCCATCAATTCCGGTCACACCGATAAGGTGTGCACTGACTTCACCAGCAGGGTAGTAACGTCGAGATTCCGCTTTTAGGCCCACACCCACCAGCTTAAGTTCACGGATATACTTAGCCATCGCAGGGCTAACTTGTCTTTGTAGATAAATAAATCGACGGGATTTATTGCTAGAGATCTTATCGATCATCGATTGTCGCTGTAGACCAAGTACATCGGCTAACGCATACCAACGATCAATCTGGGCCATGCCATTTTTATCGAAAATCGTTTTTGGGTCGGCCCATACAGCTTCAACGGGAACACTTACAGCAAGCGGCTCGCCATTGCGGTCAGAGATAATACCGCGAGCAGAAGGAATAGCCTTAACACGCACTGAGCGAAGATCGCCCTGACGAATTAGGTTATCGGGTTCAATGATTTGGATGTAAGCCACACGGCCAACGAGTGCAGCAAAGGCTAGAAACACGAAAGCAATAACAACGTTGAAACGCCATTTAATAAGAATTGGATCCGAATCCTTTTCGCTCTTCACTCGCTCTTTCGTTGATTCATTAACGGTTTTTGCGGGTGTTTTTTCCTTTTTACCGGTCATTTAAGTGTGATCACAACTTCTTTGTCGGAGTCTGGACGTTTCATGTCTAGCTCTCTTTTTGCCGATACTTGAACGCGGCTGTGTTCTGCTAGCGCCGTCTCTTCAAGCATTAAATTTCGCCACTCATCATCAAGTTGTTCCCGCTCCACCAATGCCATGTCTTTTTGCGTAATCGCCTGACGTGATACATGTGTCGTAAGAACGACCCCCATCGCACTCGCAAAGATGCAGATAAGAAGCCCCAATGGGACTTTGCCCACGGAGATCAAATCAAAAAAGATTATCTTGGCTAAGTTGGGTTTGGAGGTCTTCATTGACTATAGCTTTTCTGCGATTCGTAGTACTGAACTACGCGAACGAGTATTCTCATCCACTTCATCTTTAGAAGGCTTAATTGCTTTACCAATTGGTTTCAGATCGGCACTGCCTAGCGCTTTGATCTGCTCTTCAGTTAGTGGCAGGCCATGTGGTACTTGCGGTCCTTGGCTCTCTTTACGGATAAAGCGCTTCACCATACGGTCTTCAAGCGAGTGGAAACTGATAACAGAGATACGACCTTGAGGAGCTAGAATGCTTGCCGCGCCTTTCAGTGCGGTATCGATCTCTTCTAATTCACTGTTAATGTAGATACGGAATGCTTGGAAAGCACGTGTTGCTGGGTGTTTTTTCTCTTTGAAGCTTTTTGGAGCAACATCAGAGATAAGCTTAGCCAGTTGACCAGTGCGCGTTAGCGGTTCGTTCTCTTCATTCTCTTGATAAGCAATGATGCCTTTCGCGATACGACGAGCGTGTTTGTCTTCACCGAACTCACGAATAACCCAAGTAATATCATCAAGATCCGCTTCAACTAACCACTGAGAAACAGGAATCCCCGTTGTTGGGTCCATACGCATATCAAGCGGGCCATCTTTCATAAAGCTAAAGCCACGTTCAGCATCATCCAGCTGTGGTGAAGAGACACCTAAATCCAGCAATACGCCATCCACTTGACCGACTAAGTCATAACGCTCTGCATATTCAGCCATACCTGAGAACGGGCCGTGAATAATCGTAAAACGAGGGTCATCAATCTTTTGTGCTTCGGCAATCGCTTGTGGATCGCGGTCGATACTAAAGAGTCTTCCATTCTCGCCCAGTTTAGACAGGATTGTACGGCTGTGACCACCACGGCCAAAAGTACCATCGATATAGGTACCGTCAGGTTTGATCGCAAGTCCGTCAATAGATTCGTTAAGCAATACTGAAATATGTTTGAATGCTTCTGTCATAGTCTTCTCAGTGAATGGATTGAGCCATTAGTTCGGCAATAATATGTTCTATTAACGTTTTAGTTTACTGATTTCACGCCGTATCTCCACCATATTGTGTATAGGCTTTGGGAATTTTTGACCCAAGCTCATATCAAGATGATGGATTCTAAGGAAATCTAAATAATTAACGTCAATATAAAGCAAAAAACCCATCACTACCGTTAAGTAATGATGGGTTCTTTATATAGGTGGAGTTGACACATACGCCGGGTTCTGTTCCGCTTGCGCGGCGGTAACCATTCGTCTAGGCCTGCAATCGCTCACAGGCTCAAGCAATCTACCCGCCCCCATACGCGAGCAGCGCAATGCGAGGGCCTATTTGATCTTGCTCCGGGTGGAGTTTACCTTGCTACGAACTGTTGCCAGTCGCACGGTGCGCTCTTACCGCACCCTTTCAGCCTTACCTGTGCCTCTTCCGAAGAAATGAGGCCATCGGCGGTCTTCTCTCTGCTGCACTTGTCGTGGGCTCGCGCCCCCCAGACGTTATCTGGCACCCTGCTCTATGGAGCCCGGACGTTCCTCCCCTCTACCAGTCTCCCGAAGGACTTCAACGTCAGTTTCCCGAAGGACCTCAACGTCAGTCTCCCGAAGGACATCAGCAAAGCAGCGATTACCCGTTCAACTCCGAGGGCGGATTGTATAGAGATTAGTGTGCAGTGTCTAGCGAGATCACAAATATGCTGCAAACCATTAAGCAA
Organism: Vibrio sp. 10N.237.312.B06; assembly: GCF_041464685.1. NCBI lineage: Bacteria > Pseudomonadati > Pseudomonadota > Gammaproteobacteria > Vibrionales > Vibrionaceae > Vibrio > Vibrio sp. 10N.237.312.B06. The sequence continues at coordinate 14,484 of NZ_JBFSPI010000041.1, read as the reverse complement.
GTGCACGAATTTCACACAATCCAAGCACAAAAAAAGGAGCGACGGTATTACCATCACTCCTCACAAGCTTTTCAATACAGGTTAGCTACTCTATTAAGAGGTATCTAGTTGTCTAGATGCTCTAGGCCCCATTTGTATAAAGCGTTCTTTTTCAGATTGTAGATTTCTGCCGTCATCGCCGCTGCTTTTTTAAGTGGCAGTTCTTTGGTTAGAATACCCAGCGTGCGAGTTGCTTCGTCTGGCAACTCTGTGCTCGCTTCTTCACGGTGACCGTGAATTAGCAATACCATCTCACCGCGTTTACGGTTTGCGTCTTCTTCAATCCACTCAATAAGTTCACCAAGTGGCAGACCTTGGATGGTTTCGAAGGTTTTGGTTAGCTCACGCGCCAACACAACCTCACGGTCAGGGCCTAAGATCTCTAGCATGTCTTGTAGAGAATCAGTAATACGGTGCGGAGATTCGTAGAAGATACACGTGCGTTCTGCTTTTGCGATCTCTAAGAACTTGTCTTTACGACCTTTACTCTTTGGCGGTAAGAAACCTTCAAAGCTGAAACGATCAGACGGCAAACCAGACGCACTTAGTGCGGTAATCACAGCACAAGCACCAGGAAGTGGCACAACTCTCACACCCGCTTGACGACATTGTGAGACAAGATGGTAACCTGGATCACTGATTAAAGGAGTACCCGCATCAGAGACTAATGCGATAGACTGACCTTCTAATAACCTTTCGACTAGAACTTGTGCTTTAGTTTGTTCATTGTGATCATGTAAAGCGAACGTTCTGGTTGATATATTGAAGTGAGCAAGCAGCTTACCCGTGTGGCGTGTGTCTTCGGCTGCAATAACATCGACACTTGATAAAATTTCAATTGCTCTTTGAGTGATATCTCCCAAATTTCCGATTGGGGTTGGCACAATATAGAGAGTTGGGCTCTCTGTGAGCAAGGTTTTGTTATCTGTCATTTGTTTACCATCACTTCAACGATTAATATAGATACAAATTTATACGGAATTTAAAGAACTCATGGCAACGATGAACCATAAGAGACTCAGTGTACCACGCTTACTCACTCCAATTGCATTAGCAATTACATTGGCGGCTTGTTCTTCAGGTCCTCAAGCACCAACGCGTGTTGATATTACACTAGATCCAGCGCAATCAACTGAAAGTTACATGATGCAGGCGGATAGTAGCAAAGGAAGTCTACAAAACGACTGGTTAATCATGGCGCTTAAGGCTTCTGTGCAAGCTGGAAAAACCGATCAAGCGACTCTGCTGATCAAACGCTTAGCCAAACAAGAGCTGAGTGAAGTTCAACAAGCAGAATGGCAACTAGCTCGCGCTCAACTGCTGGTGAATAACTCGCAACCACAGCAAGCGTACAGCCAACTGAACTTTCAACCTTGGTGGAAGCTTCCGAACGAGCAATGGAAAGATTATCACGAGCTACGCGCCAATATTTCTGAAATACAGAATGAGTATTTCGAAGCGAGCCGTGAGTTAGTCTTTTATTCTGAATATCTGGACGCTAGCGACGAAAGCCAACAGCAAACGGCCGACCGTATTTGGCAGAACCTGAATAGCTACTCTCAATACGAGATTCTAGAACTGAAAACATCGCCGACAGAAGATGTGCTTTCAGGTTGGTTGCAACTGGCTATCTACATGAAGACGCTGAATTCGAACCTTCCAAACCTACAGGAAACCCTGGCTGATTGGTTAGCTGAGAACCCTCGTCACCCAGCAGCGCTTTATACACCTCAAGCGATCACCGACATCTTGGCACTAGAGATCAGCAAACCAACCAGCACTGCGCTGCTGCTGCCGCTAACAGGCAAGTACGGTAAGCAAGCGCAACTTGTGCGTGATGGTTTCATCTTTGCGATGATGAATGACAAAGAGCGTGAAGAAGATGCAACGTTGACCGTAATGGATACCAACGTACAAAGTGCCGCTGAAATTAAAGCGAAACTGGAAGAGAATAACGTTGATTTCATCGTTGGCCCTCTGATTAAGAGCAATATCACCAAGCTTCAACAAGCGCAGAAAAACCACGAAAACTCGATTCCAGCATTAGCTCTTAATATTCCAACTCAGCTAGAACCAGATACTAATATTTGTTATCTCGCTTTATCGCCAGAACAAGAAGTCGCTCAGGCTGCGAAACACCTTTTTGCACAAGGCTATAAGTACCCACTTATTCTTGCACCCAAAGGACGCTTAGGTGACCGCGTTAAGCAAGCATTTAACGAAGAGTGGCAGAAATACAGCAACAACGACGTTGCAATCAGCTTCTTCTCTGACAAACGCCAACTGCAGCGTAATGTGAATCAGATTTTCGGTTTACAAGAGAGCCAACAACGTATCGCTCAAATGGATGGGCTACTTAACTTAGACCTAGAAACAGAGCCACGCAGTCGTCGTGATATCGATTCTGTCTACATTGTCGCTAAGAACTCAGAGCTAACACTCATCAAACCCTTCATTGAAGTTGCAATTAACCCTGATGCTAGCCAACCTGCACTGTTTTCAAATTCACGCAGCAACAGCGGTGACAAGCAATATGAAGACCTAACGGGTGTCTTCTACAGCGATATCCCGCTATTGGTCGAGAACAAAAACGAGCTTAACAAAGCGCTTAATGACCTATGGCCTTCACACTCGAACAGCCAAAAGCGTCTACAAGCACTAGGAATGGATGCATACTATCTAATGGATGCACTACCACAGATGAAAGCCGTACAAGATTACAGCATTACAGGTGAAACCGGCGTATTAACCATCGACAACAACTGTGTTGTTCAACGTGAAATCAGCTGGGCAGAGCATGGGGCTTTTTAGCCGTAAGTTCCTATCCAAGCCAACAATCACCCACAAACAAGTGGGTGATAAATACGAGACCGTGGCAAAGAATTATTTAGTTCGCCACGGTTTATCGTTAATTGAACAAAACTTCATAGCAAAGTGTGGCGAAATTGATCTTATAATGCGCCATAACAATACGGTTGTGTTTACTGAGGTAAAATACCGCAAGCAAACACGCTACGGACATGCCGCTGAAATGGTGACAGCCAGAAAGTCACAAAAGCTACTCAAAACAGCCAATGTTTGGCTTATGCAGCAAGGCTTGTCGGTACACTCTACAGATTACAGGTTTGATATCATTGCCATCGAAGGGCCGAATGACACTATCGACTGGATTCAAAACGCGATTACCCAAGGATAAACATGCTAGACAGCATCAAAGAAAGTTTTACAGAAAGTATTCAAATCCAAATTGCGGCGGCAGAAGCTCTGCCAGACGCAATCACGCATGCCGCTCAAGCAATGGTTGCAACCCTGCTTAACGGAAACAAGATTCTTTGTTGTGGTAACGGTGGTTCGGCATCGAATGCTCAGCAATTTGTCTCTTGCCTACTTAATCGCTTTGAAACCGAGCGCCCTAGTCTTCCAGCAATGGCTCTCACTGCTGATAACACCACACTAACGGCTGTGGCAAACGACTACCACTATGAAGAGATCTTCTCTAAGCAGGTACGTGCGTTTGGTCAAACTGGTGATATTTTACTGGCTATATCTACTAGTGGTAACAGTAAAAACATCATCAAAGCAATGGAAGCTGCGGTAACACGTGATATGACAATCATCGCCTTTACTGGTAAAGATGGTGGTGAAATGGCTGGCCTGCTTGGTGAGCACGATGTAGAAATTCGTATTCCCTCACACCGTACAGCACGTATCCACGAAGTACACATGGTGACACTACACTGCTTATGTGACCTAATCGATCAAGTACTCTTCCCAGCTCACGAAGAGTGATATACGGAGCATCACGATGAAATCATTAACTTCTATGAAGCTGCTTAAGCTGATTAGTGTTTCGCTACTTACACTGTCGTTATCTGGTTGTGCTGGTCTTTTCATTGCTGGTGCAGCAACTACTGCAAATCTAGTCACCGATACACGAACCACCAAAGAGATTTGGAGCGACAACAATATCGAATTTGAAGTTGCAGCTATGACTAATAAACCGCCATTTCGCGGCAAGGTCAGTATCACAGCAAGCTCTTACCGTGGTTCAGTAGTACTGATGGGGCAAGCAACGACAGATGCTGAACGTCGTGCTTTTGAAAGCCAAGCTAAAGCAGTAACGGGAGTTGAAAGTATACACAACCAGATCCGAGTGAAAGAGCCACTGTCTGTTAGTGCTATCAGCAAAGACAGTTGGATTACCACTAAAGTGAAGTCTGCCCTACTTGCCAAGTCTGAGCTCAACGGCATCAAAGTAAAAGTCATTACAGAAGATTCAGAAGTATTTCTGCTTGGATTAGTTTCTCGAGAACACGCTGATATCGCGACAGAAGTTGCGCGTAATATCTCTGGTGTGAAGCAGGTGATTCGAGCGTTTGAATATGGTGAAGGTGACAATTCGGTAAACTAACGCCCTCTGAATTTACTCAGCTAACTTAGCTGCTTATTAGCTGGTTGGTTGGTTGGCTGGTAAAGCCTAACGAAATGAATCAGATTAATAAAAGTCAGTTAGCACAAAAAGAAAAAGCAGCGATAAATCGCTGCTTTTTTTGTATTTGGAGTTATTTAAAAAATAACGCTATTTGATAACACGAAGGCTTGGGCGACCTTTCGCTGGACGAGATGGCTCAGGTTCTGAGTCAGACTCTTCAGCATCTACGTCTGCTGTTGCAACACTCAAAGATGGGCCTTTTTCTTGTTCTTCAAAAGGACTTTCTTCAATTCCTTCTTCAAACGCTTCCATGTAAGCCTCTTCAGGTTCAAACATGGTACCAGCACCATTCTCACGAGCATAAATAGCCTGCACTGCGTATAGCGGAACGATCACAGAGTGTGGACGACCACTAAAGCGAGCACTAAACGTCACAGCTTCGTTACCCAGTTCAAGTTGTCCAACCGCACGAGGCGCGATGTTCAGAATGATCTGACCATCTTGAACAAACTCGTCTGGAACTCTCACACCCGGCAATGTTGCTTCAACAACCAAGTGTGGAGTCAGTTCGTTATCAACCAGCCATTCATAAAATGCACGAAGCATGTATGGTCGGCGTGGGGTCATATTTGAAATATCCATAAACGCTTAGCGAACGAGTCGCATCTCACGCTCAGCTTCCGTTAGAGAAGCTAGGAATGAATCACGTTCGAATACGCGGTTCATGTAAATCTTAAGTTCTTTAGAACCAGGACCAATCAGTTCGATACCAAGCTCAGGTAAACGCCATAGTAGCGGAGCTAGGTAACAATCAATTAGGCTAAACTCTTCGCTCATGAAGTATTCATACTCAGCGAAGATAGGAGCAAGAGTTAATAGGTCGTTGCGTAATTTCACGCGAGCTGCTTCAGATTCTTCAGCGTTGCCTTTAACGATCTTCTCTGCAACTGAATACCAGTTACGCTCAATTCGGTACATCATTAGACGACTGTTACCACGAGCAACCGGGTATACAGGCATCAATGGTGGATGAGGGAAACGCTCATCTAGGTATTCCATGATGATCTTAGAGTCATATAGAGCAAGCTCACGATCAACAAGAGTAGGTACTGATTTGTACGGGTTCAGTTCAACAAGCTCTGCTGGTAGATTTTTTTCATCAACCAACTCAACTTCAACACTTACGCCTTTTTCAGCAAGAACAATGCGCACCTGATGGCTATACATATCAGAAGCACTTGAGAAAAGAGTCATTACAGAACGTTTATTGGCAGCTACAGCCATGGAGCCCTCCAGTACACTTTAAATAAAAACAATGGAGGCCTAAAGCCTCCATTGAACATTAACATAATTTGGGAATTAGCACGGTATTATAGCACAATTAGTGCACATCACGCCAATACTCTTTCTTCAGCAAAATCACGATGATAGTGAAGATTACTAAGAAGGCCATTACCCACCAACCCATAGCATGACGCTCAAGTTGAACAGGGTCGCCCGAGTAAACCAAAAAGTTAACGAGGTCACGAACTGCTTCGTCATATTCTCCAGCACTCAATTCGCCAGAACCATCCGTTTCAGTACCAACAACAACCTTAACTTCCTCACCATCGACCATGTGAGTATCGTAGATTGGCGTTGGGATACCTTGTAGCTCTTCAAGAACATGCGGCATACCAACACTTGGGAAAACCAGGTTGTTCACACCAAATGGACGAGACGGATCTTCATAGAAAGTACGAAGGTACGTGTATAGCCAATCTGCGCCACGAACACGAGCAACCAATGTTAGATCTGGTGGTGGAGCACCAAACCAACTAGCAGCTTGCTCAGAAGGCATAGCGTTAACCATCAAGCTACCAATTTTCACTTCAGGATCGAAGATCAGGTTTTCCTTCATTAGGTCTAAAGGAATCTCCAAATCATTCGCAACACGTTCATAACGTTGGTACTGCGTTGAGTGACAAGCGAAACAGTAGTTCATGAACATCTTAGCGCCATTTTGCAATGAAGCTTTGTCTGTTAAATCATTGTTTGCTTTGTCTAATGGTACGCCTGCACCCGCTGCCATCGCTAGTGACGGCAACATAGCAAATAAAATTACAATCCACTTTTTCATTTGAATGTCACCCTTTCTGGTAATGGTTTCGTCGCTTCATTTTTACTGTAGAACCACAGCAGAACGAAGAACATGAAGTAACCTAAGCTAAAGATTTGAGCTAATAGCGTGTATGTAGGCGTTGCTGGAAGCGCACCAAGTACACCAAGCGCAATAAAGCTTATTGTGAATTGGATGATGTTAATCAAATGCAGTTTGCTACGGTAACGGTAAGAACGCACTTTACAACGGTCGAACCATGGCAGTAGGAATAGCACAACAATTGAAGCGCCCATTGCAACTACACCTAACAGCTTATCTGGAACAGCACGAAGTACAGCGTAGAACGGCGTGAAGTACCAAACTGGAGCAATATGCTCAGGTGTTTTCAGCGGGTTTGCAGCTTCAAAGTTAGGCGGCTCAAGGAAGTACCCACCCATTTCTGGGTTAAAGAACAGCACGTAACAGAACAAGAATAGGAAACCAGCAACACCAACCATATCTTTTACCGTCCCGTATGGGTGGAAAGGAATAGAGTCAATGATGTCGTATTTCTTAGTGTAATCCTTGTGGAATGGGAACTGAGTTTTGTAGTCGTCGCCCATTGTGCCTTTAGGAAGCTTAGTTTCGATACCGTCTGGGTTGTTCGAACCCACTTCGTGCAGCGCCAGTACGTGAAGTACGATAAGCAGCAGAAGTACAATTGGCAGAGCAATAACGTGCAGTGCGAAGAAACGGTTCAGCGTTGCACCAGAGATGATGTAGTCACCACGGATCCAAAGCGTTAGGTCATCACCTATAACAGGGATCGCACCAAACAGAGAAATGATTACCTGAGCACCCCAGTAAGACATTTGACCCCATGGTAGTAGGTAGCCCATGAAAGCCTCAGCCATAAGCACTAAGAAGATCAACATACCGAAGATCCAAAGCAACTCACGAGGCTTTTGGTAAGAACCGTAGATTAGACCACGGAACATATGCAGGTAGATCACAACGAAGAATGCCGATGCACCTGTTGAGTGCATGTAACGCAGTAGCCAACCGTATTCCACATCACGCATGATGTATTCAACAGAAGCAAATGCGCCCTCACCAGACGGTACATAGTTCATTGTCAGCCAAATACCCGTAAGGATTTGGTTAACCAGTACTAACATTGCTAAAGAACCAAAAAGGTACCAAAAGTTAAAGTTCTTAGGCATTGGGTATTCAGATAAATGCTTCTTGTAAGCATTCATCGCGGGTAGACGTTTCTCTACCCAATCAAGCAATCCTTGCATTACGCGTCTCCCTCGTCCACACCGATCATGATCTTAGTGTCACTCAAATACATATGCTTTGGTACAACAAGGTTCAATGGAGCTGGTACGCCTTGGAATACTCGACCTGCCATATCAAACTTTGAACCATGGCAAGGACAGAAGAAACCAGACTTAACACCCTGAACTTGTTCTGCAAAAGAATCTGGCAGGTAAGTTGGAGAACAACCTAAGTGCGTACAGAAACCAACAGCAACGAAGAATTCCGGCTTAATTGAACGAAACTCGTTCTGCGCGTATTCTGGTTGTTGTTCAGCTTCAGATTGAGGGTCACGAAGTTGACCACCGATCGCTTTTAGATTCTCTAGCACCGATTCAGCACGGCGTACAACCCATACAGGCTTACCTTGCCACTCGACACGAACCATTTGTCCCGGCTCTAACTTACTGACTTCCACTTCCACCGGTGCGCCTGCAGCTTTCGCCTTGGCACTCGGGTTCCATGATTTAATAAAAGGCACGGCTACAGCAGCTGCTCCTAAACCACCAACAACGGCTGTTGTTGCGGTTAAGAAACGCCTGCGACCGTTATTTAAAGGCGCGTTGCTCATCCAAACATTCTCCCATTTGCTCCTTATGGATTGAAATAATTCCGAATAAAGAGCATGGCTAACAAAATATGTATTTAGTTCTATTTATTGACGGCAAATGATAAATAAAACCCTACTTTTTGACAAGATAAAGCTACCTTTTTGTAACAATCATGAGGCAAAGCGCACATTGGGTTACAAAAGCTTTCAAAATATAAGAATTTGGAAATAAAACGAGGGAGGGAAAGCGTTTAGAGGGGGCATAAAAACAAAAAGCCCGGCATATAGCCGAGCTTTGAACCACAATTCCAGTCGAAAAACTGGGAGCGTGTACTTTTTCGTAAAGAAAAATTAACGCTTAGAGAATTGAGGTTTACGACGTGCTTTACGTAGACCAACTTTCTTACGTTCAACGCAACGAGCGTCACGCGTAACATAGCCAGCTGCACGTAGAGCAGGACGTAGAGTTTCATCGTATTCCATAAGAGCACGAGTGATACCGTGGCGGATTGCGCCAGCTTGACCTGAAATACCACCACCAGAAACAGTGATGTAAAGGTCAAGTTTCTCAGTTAGTTCAACTAGCTCAAGAGGTTGTTTAACAACCATACGAGAAGTTGGACGACCGAAGTAAACATCAAGGCTGCGCTTGTTGATTACGATCTCACCAGAGCCTGGTTTGATGAAAACACGAGCTGCTGAGCTTTTGCGACGACCAGTGCCGTAGTATTGATTCTCTGCCATTGTCTTAATCCCCTTAGATGTCTAGTACTTGTGGCTGTTGAGCAACATGGTTGTGCTCAGTACCAGCGTACACTTTAAGCTTACGGTACATCGCGCGGCCTAGTGGACCACGTGGAAGCATACCTTTAACTGCTAGTTCAAGAACCATTTCTGGTTTCTTAGCAATTAGCTTTTCAAAAGTGATAGTTTTAAGACCACCTGGGAACTCAGAGTGACGGTAGTAAACCTTACCCTTAGCTTTGTTACCAGTTACAGCAACTTTCTCAGCGTTAACAACGATGATGTAATCACCAGTGTCTACGTGAGGAGTGTATTCTGCTTTGTGCTTGCCGCGTAGGCGAGAAGCGATTTCACTTGCTAGACGGCCAAGAGTTTTGCCTTCAGCGTCTACAACATACCAGTCGCGTTTTACAGTTTCTGGTTTAGCAACGAAAGTTTTCATGCTAATAATTACCTATTTAAAAAATTTACACTTAAGGAATACTCGCGTATTCCCACTGTCTAAGAGTTACCATTCATCACCCCTTCGAGTGTTGGAAAACTCTTGGCATAACGTGATTTTACTCATCGCTAGAGGCCCGCAGTAACGGTAGGTCGCAGGATTATAGAGAAGAGCGAAGAAAAAATCACCTCTTTTTGAACAAAATCACGATTTTTTTAATTCTCTTTCTTATTCGAGATAATCAAAGCTAACTTAAGTGTTCTTTTGCCAAATACTCATGGCTCTGCATTTCAATTAAACGCGACTGACAACGTTTAAACTCAAACTCTAGTTGACCATGGGTGTATAGTTTTTCTAGCTCCACTTCCGCTGAAATAATCAGTTTCACATTGCGCTCATAGAACTCATCAACTAACGCAATAAAGCGTCTAGCAGCGTCATCGGAAGTCGCGCCCATTTGCAACACATCAGCCAATAGAACCGTGTGATAAACCCGAGACAACTCAATATAATCGTTCTGGCTACGAGCCGACTGACAAAGCTGAGCAAAAGTACCATGCAGCACGCCATCACTCGCTTCGACTACATCTAATTGACGGTGATTAACCTCTATCTGCTTAAGCTTCTCTTTATCTTCACCAACAAGCTGCGCGTAATATGTTTCGAGGTTAATGTTCGCTTGGCTATCCAGTGGGTAATGGTAGATCTCAGCCTGCTCTAAGGTTCTCAGACGATAATCAATTCCGCTATCAACATTAAGGATATGACAGTTGTCTTGAATGAGCTTAATGGCCGGTAAGAAACGCGCTCGCTGTAACCCGTTGCGATACAGGTCCGCGGGTGGAATATTAGACGTCGCAACCAAGATAACGTTTCGAGCGAATAACTCTTGGAACAAAGTTCCTAAGATCATGGCATCGGTTATGTCTGAAACAAAGAATTCATCAAAACAGATAATATCCGCTTCTTCTTTCAACTTATCTGCCACTAAAGGCAACGGGTCGCTAACACTACCTAGCGCCCTTAGCTCATCATGGACTCGATACATAAAGCGGTGAAAGTGAACGCGCATTTTTTTTGTGGTCGGCAAGGCATCGTAGAACGTATCCATTAAATAGGTTTTACCGCGCCCGACGCCGCCCCAAAAATAGAGCCCTTTTGGTGGCAGTGGCAGTTCTGGCTTTTTGCCCATTAACTTCTGGAATCGAGTCAGTTGAGGAATAGGGGCATTCATGTAACCTTGGAATTGATGAAAGAGTTCATCTAAAGATTTAACGGCTTGCTCTTGTGCTGGATCTCTTTGAAATCCATGTTCTTTTATATCTTGTTCGTATTTTTTAATGGGATTCATGACGACATTTCCACAATGAAAGCGATATCAGACAGCAAATAAAAATGAGCCCAAACAGTATGAGACATGTCGCTATGCGGTGAATAATGCAGCATTAAACTGCTAACTAGCGCACACGCATTTCTCTTTATACTGCGGCTTTCTCATAGTACCATGGAGCTGTATCACGTGTAACTAAGCAGTAACAAACATGTTAAAAAACAATAATAAGGAGCTGTTATGCCTTGGATGTATGCCGTTGCCGGTTTACTAGTCGGAGTTATTTTAGGGGTCGCTATTTCTCGTCTAATGACACCTGAATACAAAAAACAAAAGAACGTACAGAAAGAATTAGATAGCGCAAAGTTTGCCCTGGAACAGCAGCGACAAGAGCTAGCTGACCACTTTGCGAAATCAGCAGAAATGTTGGACACCTTAGGTAAGGACTATACAAAGCTTTACCAACACATGGAAAAAACAAGCTCAGAGCTACTCCCTAACCTGCCAGAGCAAGACAACCCATTTGTGAAAACAGCCGCTGCTCATTCGGATAAGCCACAAGATAAGTCTTCAGTTAAAGAGTCGACGCTTGAAGAACAACCGAAAGATTACGCTAATGGCGCAACGGGTTTATTTACCGAGCAGAAGAAAGAAATCATGGATGCTCCCGATGTCGTTACAGCAAAAGCATCGTAAACATTTAACACTTCTGTGAACTTTACAAAGGTTTTTGAGTCATAACTTTCACTCAGGTCATTCGAAACTTCTCATACTTATTAAACGTATAAGAGGGTTAAGACCTTAACTAGAGAGGAGTTTATGATGAAAAAACCTTTGCTTGCTTTATCAGTACTGACTTTAAGCTTAAGTTCAATCATCACCCCCATTCAAGCTACAGCCGCACTTCCATTAAGTGTGGGTAATGAACAATTACCAAGCCTTGCTCCTATGCTTGAACAAGTAACCCCCGCTGTGGTTAGTATTGCCGTAGAAGGCAAACAGGTACAACGTCAGCAAATCCCTGAACAATTTCAATTCTTTTTTGGTCCAGAACAAACACGAGAGCGTCCATTCCGCGGGCTAGGCTCTGGTGTGATCATTGACGCGAAGAAAGGCCATATTGTCACCAATTACCATGTCATCAATGGTGCCGACGATATCAAAGTAAAACTGCATGATGGTCGAGAGTACGATGCAGAGCTCATCGGCGGCGACCAGATGTCTGATATCGCGCTATTAAAACTCGAGACAGCCAAAAACCTTACCCAGATAAAAGTCGCAGATTCCGACAAATTGAGAGTCGGCGATTTCAGTGTCGCTATCGGCAACCCATTTGGGCTTGGTCAAACCGTGACATCCGGTATCGTTTCAGCGTTAGGACGTAGCGGTCTCAATCTAGAGAACTTCGAAAACTTCATTCAAACCGATGCCGCGATTAACAGTGGTAACTCTGGAGGTGCGTTAGTGAATCTTAACGGTGAACTGATTGGTATCAACACGGCCATCCTAGGACCTAACGGAGGCAATGTCGGTATCGGCTTTGCCATTCCATCCAATATGATGACAAACCTGACTGAACAGATTCTCGATTTCGGTGAAGTAAAACGTGGCATGCTTGGTGTCCAAGGTGGAGAGGTCACCTCGGAATTGGCTGAAGCGCTTGGTTATGAGTCCAGCAAAGGTGCTTTTGTTAGCCAAATTGTACCCGACAGTGCTGCAGACAAAGCCGGATTGAAAGCGGGCGATGTCATCGTCTCCATTAACGGTAAGCGTATTGATACTTTTAGTGAGTTAAGAGCCAAAGTAGCCACCTTAGGTGCAGGTAAACAGATCGAGTTAGGCGTGGTTCGTGACGGTAAGAATAAGACCTTTGACGTCACGCTTGGTGAATCCACAAATAGTAAGACACAAGCTGAAAAGCTCCATGAAGGACTTGCCGGTGCAGAGCTCACCAACACAACCGACAGCGATTCAGCGACAGGCGTCAAGGTATCAAGTGTCGCTCAAGGTTCGCCAGCAGAAGCTTATCAGCTTCTTAAAGATGACATCATCATCGGGGTAAACCGCCAACCAGTTAAGAACCTTGCTGAATTTAGAAAAATTCTTGAAAAACAACCTGGCGTATTGGCACTTAATATCCAGCGAGACGATAGGACTATCTATCTAGTTATTCGATAGCCATACGTCAGCGTAATTACAGGGAGGCTCAGTAAGTTTGCTTTAAACTTACTCAGTCTCCCTTTTCTTTAGATCAATCAAAATGCTATGCTTCACTGATAATCAAGTCAGTCATCCATTGACGGATGCTTCATACCTTACTTGTTGAAGAGGGAAACATGCTGTCCTTTCTATTTCGTTCTATTTCCCTTGGACTCGTTTCAGCGGCGCTTATTCTTCTCGCATTCCCGAGTTTAAGGCCGGCGATTGTTGCAGACGTCACGAACCCTCAAGTCGATAATATTGGCTCTCTTCAGATCTCATTTAACCAAGCGGTGCGACGAGCTGCACCCGCTGTGGTCAATATTTATAGTCGTAAATACGCAGAAAGCGATCGCAACAAGCTACTAACTCAAGGATTAGGTTCAGGGGTGATTGTTAGCGAAAAAGGCTACATCATTACCAACTTCCATGTTGTTGCTCAAGCTGACCAAATAGTCGTGGCACTTCAAGACGGACGAGTAGCGGCCGCCCAACTTGTCGGCTCAGACAAACGCACCGATATTGCGATACTCCGAGTCAGCGGTGACAACTTACCTGTTATTCCACTGAACCCGAATTACAAAGCAAATGTCGGCGACGTGGTGCTGGCTATCGGTAACCCATACAACCTAGGGCAAACGACAACCTTTGGCATTATCTCTGCAACAGGTCGTTCTTCGATCAGTGCAGATGGTCACCAAGCCTTTATCCAGACTGATGCTGCAATCAATGAAGGTAACTCAGGTGGTGCACTGGTTAACTCACAAGGTGAGCTCGTCGGTATCAACACGGCTTCTTTCCAACAAGCTACCGACATGGAAACCTACGGGATCTCATTTGCAATCCCCTACTCACTTGCTAATAAAATCATGGAGAAGATCATCGCCGATGGTCGTGTCATTCGTGGTTATATTGGTATCGACGGACAAGACATCAATTCGGTGACATCACGCTTGCTCGGTACTAAGAACATCGGTGGCATTGTTGTTTTAGGCATTGACCCGAATGGCCCTGCAGCCGATGCCGGCTTTGAAGCACAAGATATCATTATCAGCATCAACAACACCCAAATTAGCGGACGACAGAGCGTAATGGACATAGTTACTGACCTTCGCCCGGGTACTATCATTGATGTTGGTGTATTGCGCAAAGGTGAAAGCAAGACACTCAAGGTCACCATTACCGAAGACACGCGCCTGTAGTCTTTATTTAGTTTGATTGCTAATAGCGAGCAACTCAAACCACCAATTACAGAGACAAAAAGTATAGATACAAAAAACCCAGCTCTTAAGCTTAACACTGATCATTTAAGCATTTTCCTGATCAGTTGAACGATCCTACAGATGGT